>JBKJYI010000446.1:0-14361 GCA_046715855.1 Phycisphaerae bacterium | reverse complement strand
CACGTACATGGGGAAGGACAGCCGCCATCAAATACAGGGACGCTCTTTCTTTTATCGATGGAATTGTGAATTGGAGATTCTCAATTAACCAGAATACAAATTCGTGAGAATCGTTTCCAGCTAACTGGATGGCAACATTGTCAAAGAGTTCTAACGCTAATGCTCTACGGAGAGCACTTGATGATTGATCAGCAACACTTGCTTCGCCAGGTGACACACTTCTAATGACTCCACTGAGGTATTGGAGGTCGGACTGCGATATCTTTGCTAGACTAAATTGACGACTCGCCCAAGAACGGGACTCCAAGTCGGCCGATAAGAGCGCATCCATAATCACATATTTCGGCACTTCGCGACAGCCATCGCCAGACCGTGATTGACTTAAATGAGGGTAGCCTTGAGCGAACGCATCACATGGAAGAATAGACAGAGTCATCAGAAGACTAAAGGATAGTTGATGGGCAATCCAATCGCGCATAGATACCCCGTTACCATAGTTCACTGTGATATCCACTGTTCGTTTCACCGTACCTGTTACCGCCCTTCCCTGTAATTTTCGGTTCTTCCGGGAATTGTCGGGAGCCGCTTTGCGAGGGCGGGGGCGTTTCAGGTGCAGCATCGAAGCCACCAACACGCGTCTTTGAAGCCAGGTCCAGCCGTGCTGGAGCTCGCATTGGCGGTTCCCAGGAAGAGCCTTTGGGATCTCTTTTGGGGCTAAACTCATGCAATTGTTCCCGTCACTCACGGCTCCAGGCGCATTCCGGAAATCCCGGAAGAACCAAATTTTCTGACTGTTCATTGCGCCGACATCGGTTTGATTGCGGCGCCGTCGAAACCATCCTCTATCTTGTCCACGCGGTGTGCGATGCTGGAACGTCGAGTCGCGGGATTTCCTAAGAATGCATTTTAACTTCCTGATTATCTGGTTCGCTCAGGTTCGCAAGTACGGCATTTGTTTGGACTTATGTTTACTCTTTGAAGCTTAATCTATCCCTTTCTGCTAGAAAAACGGCTTCCACGGCGATACCACCTTGCCCACAAGGATTTAGTCACCGGAGCGACGTAGAGAATCAGGTTTAACTTTTGCCTTTCAATCATGCGCAGTGTTCCAAATCATTGTAATACGTATCCCGACCAGCCTGAAAAAACCGGTAGACAACTAACGACATTTCGCCTCAACGACAAATCTCTGGGCATTCTTCGCATCCACAAGCACAAATGTAAGTCGCGTAACCAGAGTATCTAACAGTCTGAGTTCGAGAGCCGACTGAGATAAGATATGTTTCAATGCCGGGGCAGGAGTATCCGCATGTCTTATATTTATTATAGACCTCCACGTAAATGCCAGCCGTACTGATTGTGAAGCTTCTGACCCCCTGACTTATACAGCTACAGGATCCTAGGGAGGGCATTGCGGGAGGCGAAAAAGTTGAACTGACGAGTTGTGTCGATGTAAATGTGGCCGTCACTTTACAGCCTGGCCTTTTGGGACATCCGTGATCAGGGAGATCGTTCCACTGAATTGGAGTCCAAGGTTGTGGAGTTGCTATAATGTGCGTGAAAGGACGTCCTAACCTGTGCCATCGCCCATCGCCACAAAGGCTCATATTACCGAGAACGGGGTATTCGCCATAGGGATCAAGCAGCAATCCTGGGTTATTTCCTAAATAATCATGAAGGGGTAAGCCATTCTGAGGCTCCAGTGGATCCCTCTGCACAAACCGCCTCATAGCGGGTTCGTACTGTCTCGCCCGATTCTGATAACTTCCAATCTCCGGCTCGAAAAGCAATCCCTGGTGCGCAAAAGGCTGTTGAACTGCGGAGGCCAAGCGGCCGGGAGTGCGCTGTAATCCCGATGGTAGCGAATCGAATTTCGTTGCATCGCTGGCGTCGTAATCGCCATCAAAATCCAGATCGAGAATCCGGCATGTCCCGCTGACCGTACCTGTGCATGTCGTGCCGACGGTGCCCTTGTCCGTCGAATCCACGTCACCATCGCCGTCACGATCACCGTAGCCCGTTTTCTGATCTACGGTCAGTTCGCCATAAGGCGAGTAAACATTCCGCTCGACAAGGTGGCGGCCGAGATCGGTGGTGCCAATGATGTTCCAGTTGGCGTCCTGGTGTACGTACAAATCGCCTTTATCTTTCACGCGGACCATGACGAGCTCGTCGATGTACTGGGTGCCATGAATAAACTGTTGGTACGCATCGTTCGGCGCCCCCCCCAGCCTTGTCTCAATGATCTTCTGGTCATCGTATAAGTATACCTCGGTTTTGTCGTTTGTTCCAGAATTGGTAACCACCTTCTTGATTCTGCGGCCCAGCGCGTCGAATTCCGCGGTCTGAATGGTAACGGCTGCACCGTCCTCTTTGGCTTGGACCTTGACCAGCCGGTTCCAAGCATCGTAGGTGTAACGGAATGAGCTATCCTCGACGAGGTTTCCTGCATGGTCGTGGACCGGCGTTACGCTGTTTCCACCAAAGTCTTCGTTCTTGACCAGGTCGTCCCCGGCATCGTCGATGTCATTGTCGGAGTTGTTGTCATATCCGACTTTAACATTGTCGAAGGTGGACCTATCTCCACCTGCGGCCACTCCCCCGTAAGAAATCGCCGAGTCGGTGACATCCACGTCCAGCGTGCCGGCTACCCACACTTTGATGGACGTGCCGCTTACTTTGACCTTTACCGCGGCTGTCGGCGCCGTGCCGGAATGGGAACCGCTATGCAGAACCGTTCGCGTTCCCTTGTTGAATTTCTCCAACTCGATTGCTCCGAGTTGGCCGGAAATCCAAATGCGATAGCCGTTGTCTACATCGGTAAATCGCACCCAAAGGTGAGCATTCTGCGTCGAAGCGATGCCCACGTCGGCCTGGACCATGTAGTCGTCATCCGCGAAGCTATCCACGCGGACGACATCGCGTTCGTCCGAGCCGATCGTGTTTACATCCAGTTTTGCGGAAATAAGGCTAGCCGCACCGGCACCACTGACGGATCTTGTTTTTGGATCACGCGTAGTGGACTCATAAACTGTCCAATGGCTGAACTTGGTGTTGGCCACATTGGAATAGAGCCCGCTTAGTCCGGGTCCGAATTCCGTGGCCGAATCATAGCGTGCGGTAAAGACCGTATCGGCGCTTATTGCACTGTGAGCACTGATCTCGACGTGCCGACCCTTCACGGTGACGCGAACGCCATGATAACCAGTTAAAAGGCCGTCCAAAGATACCGATGCGAGAACCGATCCCCAGGTGCCGCCGGTGATCTTGTAGAGCTCGGCGTTGAGCGCCGTGGTGATGACCACGGCGTAATAGTTGTTGTTGCCGTCGTGCGAGAAGACCAATCCTCCTCTTCCACTGCTACCACTGGGATACTTTACGTTGAAGAAATAATTGGCCACGTACATCGTGGGTGAGTTCAAGAGCAAAGCATTTCCGCCGGAAAGCGTGTCTACGTTGAGTTCGCCCGAGGCAACGCTCCACGTGCCGGTGGTTTGCGTCCACTGGCTTCCCAGACTGTCGAACGGATCGTCAATCAACTTCTTGGCCCCGGAAGGATTGGGGCGATCCAGCGTGCTAATTTCATTGGTGGCGTTGACATCCTGAGTTACCGAGGAAGTCGTAGCATTGACCTTCACGCCACCGGCCGAAGCGGTGAAATTACCCAGCAGGTCCATGTTGAAGTTTTCGTAGGCGTTGGAAGAGATCGAGCCGCTCAGCAGCAGCCCCCGTTTTTGTTGCGTCAGGCGATTGAGGTTGTCGTAGGTGAACGTCTGGCTCTCGGCTTTGTACAATGGGTCCTCGATGGCGAGCCGGTTGCCGTTACGGTCATAGGTGTATTTGCGCTGTAGGACGTTGGTGGCCGTACCGTTGAAATCAACGTGCCTCATGTCCACGATGCGGCCGAAGCGATCCAGGCCGTCGTATTGAGCGGAAGTTCCGTGCCAGAGATCCATGCGAGTGTCGTTGCCGAAGCCCAAATCGGCTCCGCTGGTAACCTCGTCGTGGACTCTACGAACTTGTCGGCCGAGTCCGTTGAAATCATATTCGGCGAGGTTGTCGAGGGCTTGCTCACTAACCACATCGTGCCGCCGAATTTGACCGATTCGATTGAAGGTATCGTTGATGGTGTCCTGAAAGGTGTTCGTCGCGTCGGAATGGGTGTACTTGTACCAAATAACCCGGCTGTTTGGATAGGTGATGTTGTCGAGGCGGTTGTAGTATAACGCGGAGTAGTTTGTGCCGTACGAGTAATAAATCTCCGGCGAAGCGGCTACGACTTTGCCGTTTTCCTCTTGTTCTTCCCTGGTCAACTTGTCCGCAGAGTCGTAGGTGTACTTCACTTGGTTGGCTGCGTCGAGCCAGCTTGACGTGTCCGGAATCGTGTCGGTATGCGAAGTGACGTATTCGGCTCGGCCTTCGCTGTCATACGTCCAAGTGAAAGATCGGATCGCCCCGTCCGGTGCCCCAGCACCCCCGGTAAATGTTCCTACCGCCGTCACAATTTCTTCTTTTTTCTGACGCTTTTGGTTGTAACCAAAGGTAAGAACTGTTCCGTTTTGATCGGTACGAGTGGTCAGCGTCCCGTCAGTATTGTAAGTAAAGACAATTCGATCGTATGTTTCGTCACTAGGCTGGCCGATGGTCTTGCCGTTGGCGGTGTCCGTGGCGGGGTACTTGATCTTGGTGACCCACCGAGAATTTTGGGTATTTGCATAGACGTATTCGGTAACCTGGTCCACGGTGAGATCGGCTGTAATTTTGGTCAGCGATCCCTGTCCGTTGTACTGGTAGCTTGTGATCCGCTCCGTTCCGCCACCATCGTCTTCTTCCTTTTGCGTTACGCGGCCGAGCTTATCGTAGACGCTCTTCGTATCGATCGCCTTCGGATCCTTCACTTTTTCCTGGTGGCCTTCGCTGTCATAGGTATAGCTGGTGACCAGTATCGTATCGCTGCGAGTGGGAACAGAACCGGGATTGGGATCGGTTGATGAATCCTTCCACCCGCTGGCATTGTTCGTTCCGTAGTGCGCGGCGTCCGTAGGCCGATGAGCAGCGTCATACCAATTGTAGACGTAAGTGCGGATATAGTCGCTCGTCGTCAGATTCATCCCGTTGGTGTCGTCGTGGTTGAGCTCTTTGGTGATGATCTTGGTGGCGTTGCCTACGTCATTGAGCGTGTAATCAGTGAGTTGAACGATGCCTTCGTTGTCGTCGGGGTAGTCCGGCGCGTCACTGGTGTATTTCGCGGTATCGAATTGCGTGCCTTGAAACGCCTGAATTCCCCGACCAGCGCCGTCATACTTGGTGAAGCTGATTCCAGTGTTGGCCGGATCGGAAGCCCAAACCAACCCCCGGCGGTCATAATAGGTGTCGCTGGCAAGTTCGTTAACCGGAGTGCTCACGGCAGGATCGTCATAACTTTCAGTGCGATACACACGGCCGCGTTCATCGAAGTAGGTTTTGGATAAGTCGACACGGATGGTGTTTTCCGTGGTGGCCGGATCGTCGCCGGGGTCCAGATTGGTGGTAGCGCTGTAGCGGCCGGTAGCCGTGACCCGGTCAAGATGGTCATATTTGAGCAGTGTAAAAGGTGCGAGCGGAGGGATAGTCAGACCACGCCGATTGCGCCAATCGTAGCGGTATTCCGTGTTGTTGTAATCACTCGCGCCAGTGCCGAACCACTGCTTCACCCAACGAAGGTTGCCATCGCCGTCGCCTTGTTCGGGAATGGCGTCGGTATCGGGATCGTCGAAGAAGTATTCAGCAGTAGTCGTGGGAGTAGGCTTCCCCGCCCCAATGTCGTGAGCGTTGTCGCTCACCGCTTCAGCGGTCTTAATCTGCCGGCCGAGGAAGTCGTAGTAATGACGCGTCACCTGCTCACGATCGTAGGAACTCTCGTCGGAAACGTCTTCGATGGTATACTCGACGCGACCCATCGTATCGTATTCCGTGTCGGTCTGATAGTAGTTGGTGTAGCGCGTGCCGTCGCCGCTCGCGGCCATGGTGTGATAACGTTTTATATTC
This sequence comes from Phycisphaerae bacterium, assembly GCA_046715855.1. GTDB lineage: Bacteria > Planctomycetota > Phycisphaerae > UBA1845 > UBA1845 > CAZAMB01. The sequence continues at coordinate 8,334 of JBKJYI010000446.1, read as the reverse complement.
GATACCGATCCGGAGTCGTTGTACGTCATCACCGTACGGGAAGCCATGTCGGAGTTGGCGTAGGTTTCTGCGCCGGTGGGCTCGTTGCCGGCGTCTTTCGTCGGCGTGACGGTATTTTTCAGAGCGATCGATTCTTCGACTTGACCATCTTTATCAGTCTTGGTGATTTGAATCGGCAAAAGATTGAGATAAGTGCTCGTATTCCATGCGAGGTAAACACGGGTTTCGTCATCCTTGTAAACGTGGTAGGTGATCATACCTCCAGCGTCGGTCTCCTTGCGCGTACGACCCAGCCAATCGATGACCGATGAAGAATCGATATCCATGGCCGTGCCGCTTCCCGTTCTTGAAAATGGAACGGTATCGTCCGCCGCCAGGCCGCCGTGGACGACGCCATCCCAGGCGTTATCGATCACAGTCATTAAGGTCGAAGTATTGGCGTCGTCTACTTCCAAATTTTCGACCCCGGTTTCGAGGTCGTAGGCATGGAAATCCACGAATCCTTCGCCGTCCAGAGTCCAACGCAGAGCGCCTGTCCGCTTGTCGAAAAATCGTTTTTCCACGGCGCTGGAACCGGGGCCGTTTTTTCCCGCAGAAACCGACGGGTAGGTAATATCCAATTGTTTGGGCTGGTACTTCGCCGTGTCGTAAAAGGTATAGGTTAAAGAAGTGGTGCGCCCGTCAGCTTCGCCTGCTGATTCATAATGGATGATCGAAGTGATCAGGTCAGGGCGAAGAGAAATCGTTCGTCCGTAGGCGATGAGCGTGTCCGCCGTTCCGCTGGTCCCTTGTTTGACGCGAATGCGTTCCGGGTAGCCGTCATAGGAAAATCCAGTGTAATCGTAGTCCAGCTCGTAGATGAGACCGGTCGTGGTTCGCAAGGTCACGGCGTATGTCGATTCATTGTAGTCAGAGCACGCCGAAGGGTAGTGAATTTGCGTGAGACGATTCTCGGTGACGCCGCTGGTTCCATAATCCATGTGCCAAATCAGTTTTCGCGTCGGCGTCGCGGCGTCTTGCACAACCCAGGTAAGAAAATCGTATCGACGGTTTGCGTCGAAGATCACCCGGCTGCTGTCTTCGCGATCGGCGACACAATGAATTTTCCAGGTGTCCAGATTGGGCGTGCCGGAATTGACCGTCCAGGTATACGTGGTCGTTCCCGAATTTCCGCCTCCACTGCATCCGCACCCGCTTCCCGGCAGTCGTTCTTCAGTCTTGCGAATACGGCTGTTGCTATCGTATTCGTACAGGACGTTGGTATACGTCTCCCATTGGGTGTTGGTCTTGGTTTCCGGGCTGCCCAGGCGATCGGCATTCTCAGGATTCAAAACATAACGAAGCTGGTGGTCAGCTCCCGGATTCGTGCTGCTGTTATACGGACCTTTCCAGTACCGATAGCGATAGGTATCTTCGATGGAAAGCGTTCCGTCACCATCGGTCGTGGCCTTCCGGCTCACGATGACCTTCATGAGATCGCCGGTGAGGCCGTAGCTATCGCTGGTGCTGTCGTGATACACGTATTCCACCTTGCCGATGAGGTTGGCGTCGGTCGTGGTGGTGGTTTTGTACACTTTCACGAACTGAAGTTTTCCATTGTTATCGCCGGAGGTGAAGTACGTGTACGTGATTTTGTGGTCGCTACCCTCGACCACGTCAACGACGATATCTGTCAGCTTTCCCGATGAATAAGTAAAAGCCAGGTCGTTTCCGTAGGCGTCCTCAATTATTTTGAGCTTCCCGGCATTGGTTGCGCCTGCGTCGTGAAACACCCAGAGCATTCCATCTGCACGACGAACTCGATATTCGTCGCTTCCGCCGACAAAAGTGAGCGTGGACGGATAATTGTCGTCGGGGGGACAATATCCTCCGAAACCGCATGATTCAAAGTCATATGCGAAGTTCAAAGTAAAGTGAGGGCCAAACGTGACGGTTACGTTGCTGCTGCCATCCGTACCGGCGACGGTGATGAAAGCCATCTCGTTGGACCACCAGCCTTCTCCCTGCCAGTTGGAAGGCGGTGCGCTCAGGGAGGAATACGTCCGCACATGCGACCAATCGATGCCGTTGAGCGGTAAGGTGAAGTCACTGGCGCTTTGACCAGGGTCCCCGCTGCCCAAATGCACCGATGTTCCATGACCGGAGCCATTAACGGCCGCGGTAAGATAAGGTCCTGTTGTCCATCGCGCGTTGATGCCGGAATCCGCCCAATGAATCACCGGAACTCCGTTGCTCCCAGGCGGTCGACCCGAAAGCGAAAAGGGCGTCGGAGAAACCTTGTCAAGAATTCCCCCGCTGGAACAAGCCCCGCCATCGCTCGACCCATTCCCGCCGCATCCCCCACCAGCGCAGCTTGCGAAGGCACGATGAACCGTGGGCAAGGAGGATAGAATAATTGAGATGACTGCTGAAAGAACGATTCGTGACGACAGAATGCACGTTTTCATCGATTCTGCTCCCTGCCAAAAGGGCCATTTCATTTTCGGTCTAGGCATGTTCCCTCTGAAAGCGCGACAATTACTCATCCAATGAATACCTTCGAGATCAATCGCCTTCGTTACGAAGCCTTCATGCGGTGACGAGCTCTACGCTTAATTCAGGGACAGGCTCGAGCGCGCCTTCTGCATCTCCAGTAGCTCCGAATGCCTTTGGTGTTGCACATGCCCTTCTCCCTCCCATCCAATTCGCTCATAGAGCCGAGCGAGGTTCAATACCGGCTCGGGAGCGCTCGAATCCAGGTTGCTCGCCGCACGAAACTCCACCGCTGCTTCGTAGAGTTTGCCTTGCCCAAGCAGTATTAACCCAAGGTTGTTGTGCGCCGCAGCATAGCGCATGTCGTGTCGGAGTGCTTCCCGGAACGCTTGCTCGGCCTTGTCCAACTGTTCTTTTTCGGCGAAGGCCAGCCCCCGGTCGTTTGCCTCACGGGCTGTTTGGGCGCTCTGCTCCGACCGCTGAGAGATGGTGTGGTCTCTTTTGCCGAACGAGTTCGTTGCGCATCCTGAAACCGAAATACTCACTAACCCGACCGCAATCAGAATTAAGCTACGAAGTGTCATACCCCTCCTCTCACATGCGCATCATGCGCACCGGTAACGCTGCAGGAGGATGAAGAAGGACGCAAAGCAGCCAGGCGAGCCGCTCCGACGCGGATAACAATTAGAGGGCGGACTCGGATAGTCAAGCAGAATTCTTGAGAAACTCCGTGACGATTTGGATAATGTAAAGTTAAGTTTCGTTGGACTCGAAACTTGGTCGTTAAAAAAAATCGTAAAACGTTTTTTGAAGAAATCGCGGGTTGCCTAACCACCAGATGAAAGGTTTAGCCAATATGCCAATCGATGTTTATCTATTATTGCATAGTCGAAATTCAGTAGATTTTTCTTGCCTGCAGCGGAGTAGTGACGTACTATTTCCTCTTAGTCGCCGCCTTGATTGCGGCCTCCATTTTTCGCGTCATCCCTTGAGAGGATCCTCCCATGAAAAACCTTCGCTATCACTGGCGCATTGTTACGATGTTGGTTGTTATCGTCGTGGGGACGGGTGCGTTCTTCTGGCATCGCGCCGAGGCCAAGATGTCGTTTTTCCTTTTCGCCATGCAGGAAGGTGGAACCTACACGCCCTTAAATGCGGTTCAGCGCGACGCGATCATCGGCTCGCTCAATGAAGTCGCTTTGGATCGCGATGCGCTGGTGGCGCTGAATCTATCTACGTCCCAAGCGGAAACGGTGGTCAGCACGGCGCGAACATGGCAACAGAACAATCAATCGACGTTGAGCTCACAGATGACCACCATCCATCAGAAACGCCACGCCGTCCGCGAGATCGAAAAAGCCATCGCTATGGGACCCTTTGACGCCAATCGTGAAACCCAATTAGCGACGGCCAGACAAGAACTCAAAGATGCTCAAGCCGCTTATCGAACGACTCTTACTTCGCTGGAATCAACCGTGAACACCGGGCTTTCTGCTGCGCAGCAAGCGACCTGGGTAGCGATCAAATCCGGATGGGGGCAGCAGATGCCCATCCGCATGCTGGATCTAACCGATGAGCAGCGCTTGGCGGTGAGTGATGCCCACCATCGATACCAGCGACAGCACTCGGGCGCGTCCAACGATTCCGAGCGTTCAACTGCCGTCACAACTTGGACTTCGGCACTCGACTCAATATTGACGGCCAACCAAAGAACACTGATGCAAAGCTACAACAGCAACTACGCCAATGCTTCCGCCGCGGCGGCTAGCGCCTACGCGACGGTGCTGCCGCTGCAGGAGCAAGTGGCGGGGACACCGTAGTACTCGTTAACTTGCTGGATTGCTCTTGCGTGCGACTTCGTTTCCGGTAGGCTGGGCGAATGCTTCCGCCCGCTCAGTCACGTCGGGTCAGGTGGATGATCCTATCGATCATCGCGTGCATCCCTCCTCAAGCAATGGAAGCTCAGCCTATCAGCACAACGGACGACCGGGTCACGATCAATTTCCCGGAAGTGGTCGACCTGCAGGTACTGGTCGACTTCACGGGTAAGGCGCTCAACGTTCGATTTCTCTATGGTGAAGAGCTCAAAGGTCAGACGGTCGAACTTCGCCCCGCCCCAATCGAGCTTCCAAAGTCATCACTGTTGAATCTTCTTGCTAGCCTGCTTCGGGTCCGCGACCTCGCGATGGTGGAAGAGTCTCCGGGTCTTTTTCGCATCGTCAAGAGCGAGATGGTTGGACGGAGCGTCTCCGCAATTCTCTCTGCAACCGATGTTCCTGATCCTTCGTCGGCAAGGATCGTGACTCAAGTGCTCGCGGTGCCCGGAAGCGACCTGAAAACCATCGCCGACAAGCTAAGCCCTTTTTTGTCGTCGGCCAAAGGCGGTATCGTTCCGCTGCCTGAAACCAATCGTATTTTGATCACGGATTACGAATCACGGCTGGCAGTGATCAAAGAGCTTGTCGATCTCCTGGTGGCCGAAGGGGAAGAGTTCGAAATCCGAACTCTCTCCGTGCATGCCGATCCCGCCGCTTTGGCTGCACAGATAACCAGCATTCTGGGAGAACGCCAACGCCTGCGTGGCGACGCTAAGCCCACAGTATCGATTCGAGGAGACGTACTGCCGGGGTCAATCGTCGTCGTGGGCACCAAGAGCCAAATTGATCAAGCCGTGAAGCTCGTCGATCAACTTGCCCCAAAAGGAGTGGATCTCTCCACGAAACCTTATTCACCGCGATACCTGAGTCTGGATCGTGCCAAGAAACTGATCGAAAACGTCGTATTAGCTCCGGGGAAGAAACTTCTAGCACCCGCGAGCATCTACGAAGAACCACAAAGCGGGAGGCTCTTTGTTACCGCCGAGGCGGCCACTCATGAAGCCATTGCCGCGATGTTGGAAGCCGAAGATCAACCTTTGCCGCAAACGCGTCGACCGCTGCGCACCTACAAGCCCAAACATCGCAAGGCCACGGAAGTGCTGGCCACGGTGAGCCAACTGCTGGGTCAAACGGTCGAGTTCTCCGTCCAAGGAACCAATCCTAACCCTGAGGCCCCCAAGGTTCCACCCGGCCCCAACCGTCCGCCTTCTACTCCAGGCGCTGGGCAAGTTCCGCCAACGCCTCCGGCCCAAGAACCCCATGCAACCGCTGAACCGCCTGCACGGCCTATGCTTAAGGTGCAAGGTGCTGACTTTGTACTGACCGCAGATGACCACACCAATTCGCTTTTGGCCATCGGCACAAAGGAATTTCATGCGCAATTGGGCGCACTTATCGATGATTTGGACCAGCGTCGACCACAGGTACTCATCGAAATGACCCTCGTGGCCATTACCTTGAGCGACTCCATGGATCTGGGCGTCGAGCTTGAGGCGCTGGATTTAGGCGACGGTTGGGATTATCTACTGTTTTCGAATTTCGGCCTCTCTTCCATCGACGTGGCCACCGGTCGCCGAACGCTCACTCCCGGAGTAGGCGGCAACGGAGTGCTGATTCACCCCGACGAGACTCCGCTGCTGTTCCGTGCTCTGGCCACGAAGGCCAACGCCCGGGTCATTTCCACACCCAAGCTCTTAGTGAGCGATAACGCGCGTGGAACGTTGCGCAACGTTGACGAGGCCCCGTTTACTAGCGTCAACGCTTCCGACACAGTAGCGACGACGTCTTTTGCGGGATTTGAATCAGCGGGCACGACGCTCAACGTCACGCCGCACATGTCCGAGGGCGATTACGTGACGCTGGAATACGAACTGAGTTTCAGCAACTTCACCGGGGGCGCGTCGTCGACCGGTGTTCCGCCGCCCCGCACCACCAATTCCTTTAACAGCATCGTCGAGGTGCCCGACGGTTATACCTTGATCACCGGCGGTCTTATCGTCGAAAACAAGACCGATTCGGTCAGCGAAGTCCCTTACCTGGGACGCATTCCGGCTCTGGGCAAACTTTTTCAAAATAGCGGGAAGACACACACGAAGACTAAGATCTTCGCTTTCATCAAACCCACCGTCCTTCGGGATGATGAATTCGAGGCGCTGAAGTCCATCAGTTTGAATGATGCGGAGCAAGACGAAATCAAACTCTCCTTCGAAAAAGGCGAATTGCGATGGATGCGGTAATCGAACAACAGCCGCATGTTCAAGATGACCTGCCGTCAGCCTACGGTAAGCAACTCCCGACTCCATCTTCGACCGTCGAAAGGATTCTTTCTAGCGACGTAGATCGAACATTTATCGAGCGGGTTCCTATCGCCTTTTCGCGACGATTCAACGTTCTGGGATTGACGCGCAACGATGGCGTACTTCCGGTTGCGCTCAGTGAAAAAAGTTCTTTACCGGTCCTCGACAAGCTCACTACGCTGCTTGCGATTCCCACCCAGCCCATCTTCGTTGATACAGCTATGCTCAAACGGGCCATCAACGAAGCCTATGGCCAGCATGATCCCGGGGTGAGCGGAGTCATTTCGGAAATGACTGGCCAAGGGGCCACCGAAGTCATCGAAAGCCTGACCGGCAAAGGCGACTTGTTGGACACCAGTGGAGCATCTCCGGTGACGCGGCTGGTCAATCTGATGCTTCTGGAATCGGTTCAGCGCCGGGCCAGCGACATCCACCTTCAGCCTTTTGAAGATCGGTTGCAGGTCCGTCTGCGCATCGACGGCGTACTTTACGATTACGTGCAACCCCCTTTTGCGATACATCAGGAGATCGTCAGCCGCATCAAGGTGATGGGCCGCATGAATATCGCGGAGAAGCGCCTTCCCCAAGACGGCCGCACCACCGTGCAGGTGGGGGACAAAACCATCGACCTGCGCATCAATTCCCTTCCGACCAGCTTCGGGGAGCGCATCGTGCTGCGCCTGCTGGATAAGTCGGCGCGACTCTACCACCTTGCCGAATTGGGCATGAACGACCGCGACTTGGCGGCGTTTCGGCGACTCATCCGCCAGAACCACGGCATCGTTTTGGTCACCGGACCGACAGGTTCGGGGAAGAGTACGACGCTCTACGCCGCTTTGCAGGAACTCAACGGTCAGGAGCTCAACATCGTTACCCTGGAAGACCCGATCGAATATCAACTGCCGGGCATCAGTCAGTGTCAGGTATCCGATAAGAAAGGCATGACCTTTGCGACAGGACTGCGGACCGTGCTTCGCCAGGATCCCGACGTCATCATGGTCGGTGAGATCCGTGATAACGAGACTGCCCGCATGGCCATCCAAAGCTCTCTCACGGGTCATCTGGTCTTCAGTACTTTGCATACCAATGATTCGGCAGGCGCCATTGCCCGACTGCTCGATTTGGGAATCGAACCTTATCTGGTCGCGGGAAGTTTATTGGGAGTCATTGCCCAGCGGCTGGTACGCCGCGTGTGCCCGCACTGCCGCGTTCCTCACAAAGTGCACGATGCTGATGCCCAAGCGCTACGTCTGGCTCCTGATCGCCGGGACGTATTCAATGCTTCGCGCTGCTCTCTTTGCCATGAGACCGGCTACTACGATCGAGTCGGCATCTATGAAACTCTGGTTATCAACGAGGAGTTGCACGACCTCATCGTCTCGCACCCCAAGACGCGCCTGTTGAAGGCGGCGGCTCGAAGAGCGGGCATGACCACGCTGCGCGAAGAAGCCGTGCAAAAGCTGGTTGCCGGAGTGACCACCGTCGATGAAGTGTTGGCCATCACCAACAGCGATGAGTAACCGACAAGGTCGGTTTTTGGGCATAAATAATCGAACTGGATCGCAATGCCTGTTTTTGCTTACGTCGCCACAAACTTATTGGAGCGCCGCCTGGACGGCACGCTCATCGCCGCCAGTCCCAGCGAGGGCCGGCAGACGCTGCGCGATCAGGGATTGACCATCCTTAGC
>JBKJYI010000445.1:0-10871 GCA_046715855.1 Phycisphaerae bacterium | reverse complement strand
ATCCCCGGTCACGGCCCACTTTCCACTCTGGATGACGTCAAAAAGTTCCATCGGATGCTGTTGGAAACGACAAAGCTGGTGCGGGACAAAATCGCGGTCGGGAAAACCCTCGACCAGATCAAATCTGAGGGCGTTGCCGCCGAGTGGCAGAATTGGGGCGATGGCTTCATCAAGACTGACCGATGGCTGGAGACCGTGCATAGGTCGCTCCAACCGAAATAAGTGGCCTCGCTACGCTGGTATTTTCACTCGGTACGTCCGGAAATTCCGCAAACAAGATTGAAACAATGGCTGTGCGGGCCTATAAACGGTGTCGCGGTCGAATTCGCTTTCCCCTTCCAGCGTCGATTTGCGATCTCACGATTTGGCGAGTAGCCGTCGCTTCAGTTTCCTTTGGAGGACCACTGGTGCAAAAAATCCACGCTTTTCTTCTGGCCCTTACCCTATTACTGGCTGTTCCAGCTTTTGCCGCCAATCCCGCTCCAGGTCTGCACGTGGAACGATCGCGAAAAACAGGTTTGGCGACGTTTGTTCGTGCTCCTCATGGCGGGGCGATCGAAATTCCCGTGGCGGTAGCCGATGGCGGTGCGCAGGCCGGACCCGTGGATTTCTTAAATTCGCATGGACGTCTTTTCGGCGTGACCGCCCCGGAGGCGGAGCTCGCTCTCGACAAGGTCACCGGCGACGAGATCGCCAACACGCACAGCATTTACCGCCAGATGTTCCGGGGCGTACCGGTGTTCGGCGGCAGGCTTCAGGTACATCAGAATCCGATCGGCGCGGTGGTAGCGGCCAATGGCAATTTCTTTCCCATTCCGAATTCACTAAACCACGTTCCCACACTGGCGGGCAATGAGGCCGAAGGTCGCGCGCAAGCCACCCTGGCCGCGGTGAACACCGTGGTGGAGAAGAACGAACTGGTCGTGGTGGACCCAGGCTGGTATGGCGACCCACCGGCAGGAGCCCATCTGGCCTATCACGTCATTCTTGCCGATGAAGCGGCGGGCGTACGCGAGGCGTTCTTCATCGATGCGCATACCGGCAAAGTGCTTGACCGCTGGAACTTGTTGCATGCCTCCCGCGATCGGCGAGTATTCAACGCTGTCACCAATGTGACGGTGCGCACTGAAGGCGGGCCGGCCACGGGCGACCCGGAAGCCGACGGCGCCTATGACTATGCCGGGGACATGTACGACTATTTGTTCCGCGCTTTCGGGCGCGACAGCATCGACGACAACGGCACGATTCTTCACACCACCGTCCATCTTCAAAGCAGCAGTTGTCCCAATGCCTTCGGCGGCACCGGCGGCACGTCGTTTTGCGACGGGACCGTCACCGATGATATCGTGGCGCACGAATTTGCTCACGGATTGACGGGGTTTACGGCTGGTTTGATCTACCAGAATCAATCCGGGCAGCTTAACGAGTCGTTTTCCGACGTTTTCGGAGAGGCCATTGATTTACTCAACGGAAACGTGTCGGACGCTGGGACGCCGGGTGGCACGCCGTGGCCGGTTCACGGGAGCGGTTCGGGCACGGACCTGCCCAACGATGAGCGGAGCGGCTGCGTTGCCAGCGGAATTGCCACGGTGAATTCACCGGCGGGAATCGCCGGCGATTATTCTGCACAGCCCGCTAGTTTCGGCGCCGCTCTGACTCCCGCCGGAATTTCGGCAAACGTGGTGGTGGCAAGTCCGGTGCGCGCGTGCAACGCCGACATGCCTTTTAGCAACGCAGCCAGCATGCCTGGCAAGATCGTTGTCGTGAATCGCGGCGACTGCAACTTCACGGAAAAAGTCAAGAACGCTCAGAACGCCGGGGCGATCGGTGTCATCGTAGTGAACAACGTCGCCAGCGGGCTGCCCGGCATGGGCGGATCCGACGCGACGGTGACGATTCGCGCCGTTGGAGTCAGCCAGTCCGATGGGAATACGATCAAGAACGCCGTCGCGGCAGGAACGGTCAACGTCACGTTGCGAAGCAACTCGAACCCTGATGTCCGCTGGCTGGTGGGCGAGGATTCGGCTGGATTCGGCGGGGCCATCCGCGATATGTGGATGCCTTCCTGCAAGGGCCATCCCGACAGCGCCAACCACCCTTTGCAGACTTGCCCGGGGGGCGACAACGGCGGAGTGCATAGCGGCAGCGGCGTGCCGAATCACGCCTTTGCGATGGTTGTGGATGGCCAGACGTACAATGGTTACACGGTCAACAGCATCGGGCTCTTCAAAGCGGCGGCAGTCTGGTATCGCGCCCTGACCGTTTACCTCACTCCCACTTCGGACTTTAGCGATGCGTACGTCGCATTGAACCAGGCGGCCGCCGATCTCGTGGGCCAGATGATTTCCGACCCGCGCGACGGCTCGGACTTCGGCGTTTTCACCACTGAGGATGCAGTTGAGATCAACACCGCGCTGCTTGCGGTGGAAATGAATACGATGGGCCTGTGCGGAGCCAACGAAATTATGAATTCCGACCCGCCCACGTTATGCGCGAACCGTTCGATCATTTACTCCAACCCGGTCGAACCAAACCCTGCCGGCTGGTCCACGCAGACTACCGGTCCGTCGGGACCGCCGACGCTTTATCAATGGGTGATACGCACGACGGGCTTACCTGCAGGGCGAACGGGCGCAGTGTGGTTCGGCGAGGACCGCGACGTAGGCAATTGCGGCTCGCAAAATGAGTCCGCCGTGCATAGCCTGACTACATCTGCGATCGTGTTGCCAGGCAGTTTGGAGTCGCCGACCGTCGCATTTACGCATTACCTTTCCACTGAGGCCGGGTACGACGGCGGCAATGTGAAGATGAGTGTCAATGGCGGAGCGTTTCAGCTCATTCCCACTTCGGCCTTCACTTACAACCCGTACAACACTGTGCTGGTTTCAAGCGGCGCCGGGAATACAAATCCCATGGCCGGCCAGGCAGCGTGGTCGGGCGGTCAGGGACCGGACAATACCTGGGGAACGTCGCTGATCGACCTGACCGGACTGGTGCAAGCGGGGGATTCGGTGCGATTCCGGTTCGACATGGGCAAGGACGGTTGTGCGGGCGTGGACGGCTGGTACATCGACGATTTCGAGATATTTACCTGCTCTGCACTTCCACCTCCCGTCACAGTCGATCCTAATGCAACCAAGACGCGGTTTATTTCATTCACGCCACCCAACAGTGCCGGAAACGAGACCGCGATTCGCGTGCGGCTTATGTCCCTTCATCATGTCAACCCGCCGTACAACGCGGGCGCTTCGACGCCGTTCACGGCTTTCGAAGGCGCGACGTTGTGGGTGGGCCCGCCCGCGGTAAACGTCGAGTCGTCGGCCGAGCTGGCGCCCTTCAAGTGGGCGTTCTTGCAATGCGTGCCGCATTATCGCGACTGGGGCACGGTCGGGCTGGTACATGTGACCGGGTCGGCCATCGTGCCAAGCTCGATCTACGAGGTGGAAAACGTGGCCGCAAGCTGCTTAGGAGTGGAAGACACGTGCTCGTCCGTGTCCGCACCCGTTGCCATTGCCACCACGCGATGGGGCGATGTCGAGGCCTCATACAATCCTCCGGCAACCACGGCTCAGCCGGATATTACTGACGTTACTGCCATGGTGAACAAGTTCCGGAGCATCTTGGGGGCGGCGAGCAAGTCCCGCATGCTCATTGCCGGAAACGATCCATTCGGGAACATCAACGCGGCGACGATCACGAACGATTTCAACTTCAGCCACATTGCGGCCTGTGTCGACGCGTTCCGCGGCGGACCTTACCCATTCAAGATGGGGCGGTGCGCAACGGGTGGCGCGGCGTGCACGATGAATTCAGAATGTACGGGGAGCAACGCACCGCCTTGCAACCTGTATTGCCCGTGACAGCGAAAGCCGGGATCAGCTTGATTGAAGCACTGGGCGGACGAGCACGCGCAAGTCACCGGCTCGGCGGGTGAAACCAGTGCGGTCCAGATATTCGACGAAGGGCACGACGTACTTGCGGCTGGATTGCAACGCCTCACGGATTTGAGCGACGGTGGCGCCGCCTTGTTCGAGGATCAGTCCGCTGACAATCCTGCGCATTTCCAGGTCGCTGTCGGCATGCAGGTAGATCGTGCCGTCAATGGAGATTAGTTCGCCTTGGGCGACAGCGAGCGTCAGCAGCCGCTGCATTCGCTTGCGATCGACGGCGTTGGCCTCCGCGAATTCGGTTGGCGTTGGAGGTTGAAACCGGCCTGCAAGTACTTGGGTAATCAGCGCCATCAGGAGTTTCTCATCGGCCGCCGAGATGTTCGGAGCAAACGCCGGCAGGCAGACGAATCGTCCAAGCAGCTTGATCACCTTTCTGCTTTGAAAATAGTCGAGCAGCGGCCTGGCCAGGCTCCTGTTTCGTGTGACGCGCTCCAGCCAGCCGATCACGGAATCCACCGGGCGACCCGGTGAATCCGCGTGCGCCCGGTGATGCCGTTCCAACCAGGCCGTTACCCTCGTCTCCAGATCAGCCAGCGTATCCGGGACGACCAGCACCTGCGTGCCAGGCACTGGCACCCATAACGACTGCGTTCGCAATTGTTCGAGAAGCTCAGGAATCTTCTCGATCTCGACTGCTGCCTGAGCGCAGATTTGCAAATCGGATGGCTGCGCAAAGGCAGCGGCTCGAAGCACCTCGCGCACCCGGACCGCTTCATCCCCGGTCTCAAGTCGCTCCAGCGAATCAAGGTCAGATTGCTCGCTGCGCCGCTTGCGGACGCCTCTGGGCCTGAGTACGAACCCTCCCCCCAGCGTCCGCATGGCCGATTCATCACGCAGAATAAATCGCTGACCGTAGGTGGCGGTGAGGGGCTGACCGCAACGCAGTTGTGCAAATCCCGATTCGCCCGGACCCAGCTGGAGCCCCTCGTGCAGGACTACGCGCACGGGAACTTCACGCGTCCCCATTTCCAGCCGAACCCTGCTCGACGACTTGAGGGTGCGCCCGCCCGATGACAGACAGCGAACGCGAACATCCAGAATTTTCGAGGGCTGTAGATAGCCGGGAGTGGTCAGTTCAACTCCGCGCTCCACTTCCTCGCGGTCCACGCCGCTTAGGTTCAGCGCGGCACGCTGACCGCGAACCAGTTGGGTATTGGCTGCCCCATGCGTTTGCAAATCGCGAACCCGGCACACCTTTCCGCCGGCCCAAATTTCCAGAGTGTCGCCGCTTGACACCGCTCCGCGCAAAACCGAGCCCGTAACGACCGTCCCGCGGCCCTGAACTACGAAAGCCCGGTCGACGGCCATGCGAAACGGTGGGACCACCCTGCTTTCCGGAATCTCCTGCGAAATCCGAAGAATCGTGTCTTTGAGTTCGTCGATGCCCGCGCCCGTAATCGAAGAGACCGGGCAGATTGGCGCGCCAGCCAGCGTGGTCGGCCCCAGAAGCTCACCAAGCTCTTCCGAGACAAGATCAATCATCGACGGATCCACCATGTCGATTTTGGTAAGTGCAACCACCGCCCGCTGAATGCCCAGCAGGTTCAAGATTTCCACATGCTCAATCGTCTGAGGCATGACCGAGTCGTCAGCGGCCACCACCAGCACCGCGATGTCGATCCCGGTCGCCCCGGCCACCATGGTGCGAACAAATCGTTCGTGCCCCGGCACGTCCACCACGCCGAACTGCGTGTCGCCGATGGTCATCGTCGCAAAGCCCAGCTCGATGGTCATCCCCCGGCGACGCTCCTCCGGAAGCCGGTCGGTATCCGTGCCGGTCAAGGCGCGAACCAGGGAGGTCTTTCCATGGTCAATGTGGCCCGCAGTGCCGATGATGTGATGGCGAGTTGGGGCGTTGATGATAGCGGCATTTTCGTTCACAAGTTGGATTATATGCACGCAATTATTTCTCTGCGCGATCAGCGATCTGGGGAGGGCGAAGCTCCCGCTGAGCCGCGGCTCACTGAATGGGTCGCTTCTCTTGTCCTGATTTTCGGTACTGGAAGGATTTGCAGATTCGGGTGGCATGCCCAAGCCCGGCCTGATTGGGCGCCGGCATGATTACGCATGAGCACGGCGGCGCTTCGCGCGACCCCATGCCACCCTACTTCAAAACACACCCGTACCCGATATTCGGTATTTGGTGGACAGCAAGGCAGGCCCGGTTATTCTGGATGCAAACGAGTGATTCGCCGGGAGATGACATGAATCGCGCCTACCACAGAGTTCTTTTGTTCGCATCCGCCTTCCTTATTTCCAGTTCCCTTTGGGCGAATCCGCCGGGCGACCCCGAATGGATTGCACGCGGCAAGTCCGAGATGGTGGCCGCCGATTCCGAGCACGCTTCCAAGGCGGGGTTGGCCATGCTTGAGGCCGGGGGAAACGCGATCGACGCTGCGGTGGCGGTTTCGTTCGCGCTGGCGGTGACGCGGCCGTACAGCACGGGCTTGGGCGGCGGCGGCTTCATGATCGCCCGTTTCGCCGACGGACGAGTCGTGGTTCAGGATTTTCGAGAGACCGCACCGGCCGCGTCGACGCCGGACATGTTCGTACGAGCGAAAGCAGCCAATCCTGATTGGCCGTCTCCTAGCGAATTTGGACTTCTAGGGGTTGCCGTGCCAGGTTTAGTGGCTGGTCGGTGCGAAGCACTTAAGCAATGGGGCACGCTCTCGCTGGAGAAAGTGCTGCAGCCGGCGATCGACCTAGCTCGCAATGGTTATCCGGTGGACGACGACTACGTGCGAACCACCAAAGGAATCCTCGAAACCTACGACAAGTATCCCTCGCTCAAGGAATCGGGCGGATATGTCTATCGCACCCATTTAAAAAACGGAAAGCTGCATCAAGTCGGGGATAAACTGGTTCAACCCGAGCTGGCCCGCCTGCTCGAAGGACTGGCCTGGGACGGCCCCGATTTTTTCTACAAGGGTCCCGTCGCCGCCGATATTGTCCGCGCGATGAAACAGCACGGCGGCATCATCACCGAAGCTGACTTGGCTGACTACAAGCCCAAACTGCGCGAGCCAATCCTTTCCACCTACCGCGATTACAAGCTGATTCTCATCCCGCCGCCATCCTCGGGCGGAGTCGCGATCGCTGAAACGTTGAACATTCTGGAAGCCTTCGACAATAAAGAATGGGACTACAAACACGCACAAGTCGAAGCGATGAAACATGCTTTCGCCGACCGCGCAACCTGGTTGGGCGATCAGGATTTTGCCGACGTTCCTCTGCAGCGGTTGCTCTCCAAATCCTATGCTCACGGCCTGGCTCAAAAGATAAATAGAATTAAGGCGTCCGAGATCACACAATATGGATCGTTCTTGTCGCCTAAAGATGCCGGCACATCTCACTTTTGCGTCGTTGATGGTAAGGGTAACGCCGTAGTCAGCACGGAAACGATTAACACCTCTCTTGGTTCGCTGGCCGCTATCGATGGGTGGGGCTTGATCCTTAATAATGAAATGGATGACTTCACGACAAACCCGGCAACACCTAATGCATTCGGACTTATTCAATCTAGCGCCAACGCGGTCGCGCCGGGAAAGCGACCCCTATCCAGCATGTCGCCAACGATTATCTTGAAAGACGACAGGGTATTTCTTTTGCTAGGGGCTTCCGGGGGACCCCGGATCATTAGTTCGGTTTTGAATGTAGCCATTTTGGAGATGGAGACCTGGATGCCTTTGGAAATGGCAATACTTGCTCCTCGTCCGCACCACCAATGGCAGCCGGATTTGGTTTACTTCGATAATCAGGATCCGGTTGGGATAGGGATCATGAAGCATGAACTGGAAAAACGGGGCCACAAAGTTGCCGAGGAGCGCAAAACCGGAATCGTTCAAGCGATCGTGCGAGACTTGAGCACACCGGGACAAGTTGGCTGGGTCGGTGCGTCGGATCCCCGTAAGGGCGGAAGGCCGGCGGGAAGATAGCAAAATGTCGAATGGCCAATGGCGAAGATCGAATTAATGGACAAGCCACACGCACAAGTCGGAATCATCGGCGGTAGCGGACTGGGGGATGTCCTCGCCAAACAGTTCGGCGGGCGGACACTATCTATCAACACGCCGTACGGTCCGCCGAGCAGCGAACCGACTATGGCCAACTGGGAAGGCGTGGATGTCGCATTTATTTCGCGACACGGCCCGGGTCACCGCTTCAACCCGTCCAATGTGCCCTATCGCGCCAACATCTGGGCCCTAAAAAAGCTCGGCGTCTCCTCCATCATCGCAAGCGGGGCAACGGGTAGTTTGCGCGAGGACATTGAGCCGGGACACCTGGTGCTCTGCGATCAGGTGATCGATAAAACATTCCGCCGCCCCTCCAGTTTCTTCGACGCCGACGGCTTGGTAGCCCATGTCGAACTGGCCGATCCGTTTTGCGCCCGGCTGCGCGGAGTCCTTACAGACGCCGGCAAGAAAATAGCCACGACCGTCCACCACGCGGGCACCTACGTCTGCATGGAAGGCCCGCAATTCTCCACCCGCGCCGAATCGCAAATGCACCGCCAATGGGGCGGCGACCTCATCGGGATGACTTGCATGCCCGAAGCCCGATTGGCCCGCGAAGCGGAGCTTTGTTACGCGTTGATCGCCCTGCCGACGGACTATGATTGCTGGCGGCCCGTCGATCTCAAAAAAGGCCACCATGATCTGCTGGCCGAAATCATCGGTAATCTGAACCGTGCGACGCAAAATGCGATCGCCCTCATCCACGAGGCGCTCAATCTTTTGCGCGATGCGCCAAAGGCCTGCCGGTGCAACGACGCGCTGAAACTGGCCATCTGGTCGGACAAGAAAATGATTCCCACGCAGACGCGCAGCGCACTCGAACCGCTCATCGGACGTTACATGGTCGAGAAATCGTGATCGAAAGAAATCCCAGAATCAATGGCCAAACCTCGCGCTTCTTGCTTTGTTTCATCTGTGCCCTGCGCGCCGGCACGATCGGAATCGAAGCGCAACCGGTCGCCGAACCCGAAAAGTCAGCGCGGCAAACGGCCTCGGCGACGCCTAATGATGTCTATATCAACGACAGTTTCGAAGCCGCCGATGCATTGAGCAAAGCCCGGGTCCTGACGGATCAAAAACGTTGGCGAGAAGCAGCCGAACTCCTTCAAAAAGCTTCCGATACTCTCGCCGACCACGTAGTCCGTACGCCGGATGGCTACGTCAGTCTGCGAAGTCACGTTGCCCGAACCATCTGCAATTGGCCCGAAGAAGGCCTCCGCGCCTACCAGGGACTCTACGACGCGAAACTTCAACGCGACCTTCTTGCGCTGGGCGATGCGCCCGACGTGGACGCCGCCGTCAAGCTATTCGATCAATACTTTTGCACTGCGGGCGCCGCGGAGATGGCCGATCGCATTGCGCAATTTGCCATCGAGTCGGGCGATCTACCCCTTGCCCAATGGGCCCTTCGGCGCGTCTTGATCCAACATCCGACCGCCAAGCCCTATGCCGTGCGCTACGAGTCGATGATCTCGCTTACTTCGGCCATGATGGGCGATCAATCCGCAAAGGATCCCCGGCTCGGTGAAACCCGGCTCCGCTGGAAAGGCCGCCAGGCAACCCTTACGGAGGCGTTCGCCGATGTGGCAAACGAGTTTCGGTCTCTGAATGCTGTTGCCGAACCAGGCGACTGGCCTATGGTTGCGGGCAATCCCCAGCGCAACCGCGACTCCGCCATAAACGTCAATGAGCCGGGACTGCTGTGGCGATATACCCATCGTCCTTTGTCCGAGAAACCCAGCGGCGAAGCATTCATCGATGGCCTGGCCCGAGTCGGCGGCGAGACTCCGGGCAGGCCGGCTGTTTTCCCCGTCGTCGCGGGCGATTTGGTTTACATCCAGTCGCACAGAAACATTGCGGCCGTGCACAAGAACTCGGGGGCGGTCGCCTGGGAGTTTCAATCCGACGAGCCCGAGGCGGACGGCTCGCCCTATCTCGATGACAAGCCGTCGGGCGGCGATTCGCCGATCGTCGACCACGGACGGCTTTTCGCCGCGCTGCCTACGACGGACAGCACCTATTACGATTACGAAACTGCCCGCACCGTTCACGAGCTATTGGCCCTCGACGCCGTAACCGGCGCGGTGCTATGGCGCGTCGCTCAAAAAGGCGTGGACGCCCAAGGCACTGCCACCGCATATGACTCTGCACCGCTGGCGCGCAACGGCCGAGTCTACATCGTATCGCGGCGACGGCGATCGTTTGGCTTCGAAGACTGCTACCTGGATGCCTACCGGGCCGCGGACGGCAAGCTGCTCTTCCGCACGCACCTGGCAAGCGCATCGACATCATCGCTATCCTTGCGCGGTGTCACGAGATCCATTGCCGCACTACAGGGTGACACGGTCTACGTCGGCACAAACTTGGGAGCCGTG
This sequence comes from Phycisphaerae bacterium, assembly GCA_046715855.1. Taxonomy (GTDB): domain Bacteria; phylum Planctomycetota; class Phycisphaerae; order UBA1845; family UBA1845; genus CAZAMB01. The sequence continues at coordinate 533 of JBKJYI010000445.1, read as the reverse complement.
GTTGCCGTGGGAGCCTACACAGGCGGAGTGCGCTGGATCCACCCCTACGATCGCCTGCGGCCGGATACGGCCGATGCGCCGGCTTGGCCCGCGCGCGAAGCAGGAAGTCTGGCGTCCAACCCGGTTATCTGGGCAGGCGACAAAATATTCGTTCTACCCACAGACTCGGCGCATCTGCTGATTCTGGACGAAGCCGAAGGCACATCGCTGCATTCAATCTCGCTTCAGAATCTGTCCAACATGCACTCCCTCTATGGCGTGCGCGGCAACCTCTTTTGCGGCGCTGGCGAGGACGTCTTCTGCTACGACCTCGACAAGCACGCCCTCGTTTGGTCGGCACGTTTCGCGGAGGACAAGGCCGTCACCGGTCGCGGCATGTGGGCCGCAAATGAACTGATCATTCCACGCCGCGATGGACTCAGCCGCGTGCGCATCGAAGATGGGAAGTCCCAAATTGTCCCCATGGACTCGCATTACTCCGGTGGAAGTGCGCTCGCCTTGCCCGAGCACATTTTCATCGGTGGATCCAAAGA
>JBKJYI010000444.1:0-3635 GCA_046715855.1 Phycisphaerae bacterium | reverse complement strand
TCATGTATGCGGCGGTGCCCAGGATCACTCCGGGTCGCGTTTAGTCCGCAGTGATCGTCGGAGAGTTGGCGATTTCGGTCGAAGACCGATCGTCGGCGGCCATCGCCTTGGCCAACCCAAAATCAAGCACTTTGACCACGCCATCGGGAGTGATTTTCACGTTTGCAGGTTTGAGGTCACGGTGGATGATGCCTCGCTCATGGGCAGATTCGAGAGCCTCCGCGATCTGCTTGCCAATCGTTAGTGATTCCTCAACAGACAAAGGCCCATCGCGAAGGCGGTCCGCCAGGGTCGCGCCTTCAACCAACTCCATCACCAGGAAACGCTTGCCCTCCGCCTCCTCGAAACCGTAGATAGCGGCGATGTGGGGATGATTGAGGGAGGCGAGGACCTTGGCCTCACGCTGGAAACGGGCCACCCGATCCGGGTCTTGCGCGAACGCTTCGGGGAGGACCTTGATCGCCACGTCACGATCGAGACGTGCGTCCCGTGCGCGATAGACCTCGCCCATTCCGCCTGCGCCGAGGGGGGAAACGATTTCGTAAGGACCTAATTTTGATCCGGAGGTCAACGCCATGAAGATGCTATTGTGAATTGGCCATGACGGATTGGCAATTCTCAATGACCCCTCTTCATGGTCGGGGTTGGTTAGATCGCCACAATGCAAGGCTGGCGAGAAAACCGCAGTTTCGCACCGATGAGCAGCAGCAAGGTGAGCACGACAAGGCCCCATTGCGAGACGGTGGGGATGTCGTTGTCGCACTCTTCCATGGCGACGGTCACGTCGCAGGGCGCGGAGGCGTTTTCACATTCGTCGCGCGATACGCATCGAATCGTCAGCGGCTCGGCCGGTACGGGGTCGTCCATGGGCAGGCCGTCGCTGCGGGTGCAGACCACGGAGCAGGTCCCGCACGTATCATTGCAGGTTGGCGGGGTAAAGTTCAGCGGCTGACCCGTACAACCTGGCACACTCCCCGGACACGAGACAATGAGCGGCGCATGGGTGTCAACGATTTCAATTCGTTGGGTGCAGCTTGCGCTGTTGCCGGTGGTATCGCCGTCGGCGGTGCTGCCTTCGGCAAAGGTGGCCACACCGTCGGTGGCGGTGTAGGTGTTGAGCTTAATTAATTTCGGAGGCGGGCTGATGCCGGCCACATTGTTGGGAGTGCAATCGCCGGTGATTTCTTTCACTGTGACGGTGACATGGGGGTCGGAATCGCAGTTGTCGGAAACGATCGGGTCTCCGGCGTCGCCGATGGCATCACATTCGAACTGTTTGTCCGGCGGACAAGTCACCTGCGGCGGAGTGGTATCTTTGACGGTAATCACCTGCTGGCAACGGGCCGTGTTGCCGCAATCGTTGGTAAAGCTGCAACTGCGGGTCACGGTGTATTCTTGCGGCAACTTGCCCGGCGTGGTCACGTCGGTGCAGGTGGCCACCGGGTTGGTGCTGCATGGATCGTTGACAACCGGCGGCTGGAACGTGCCCACGTTATCGCATTCGAATTGCTGATTGGTGCAGGTGATCTGCGGAGTGCTGCAGGCGTGGTCGCATCGGTCAGCGGTCTCGTTGCAGGTATCGACGCTGCAGTTCGCGCCGTCGTTGCAATTGGGCGGCGTGCCGGGGACGCAGCCCTGGGTGGGATGGCAGACTTCTATGCCGTTGCAAAACAGGCCGTCGTTGCAAGAGTTGTTGGGCGTGTGCGTGCATTGATCGGTCGCCTCCACGCATTGATCCGTGGTGCACGACACACTGTCATTGCAATTCACCGCTGGCCCCGGCTGGCACCCCGTCTGAGGATTGCAAACTTCGATCCCGTCACAATACAGCTGGTTGTTGCACAGCGAATTGTCAGGCGCATGCACGCAAGCGTCCGTCACCGGGTCGCAGAAATCCACGGTGCAACTGACCGTATCGCCACATGAAGGCGGGTCAACGTGGATACACTGACTGTTCAGGCAAATTTCCCGGCCGTTGCAGAACAAGTCATCGTCGCAGTCGACATCCCCGGTACATTCAAGGCAAGACGTGCCCGGCTCATCGCACACCAACCCTTCCGGACAAGGGACGGTTCCTGGCTGGCAATCGAGCGTGGCATCGCAGGTCTCCGGGCCGTTGCAAAAGACTCCGTCATCACACGCGTTATTCTCCGGGACATGCAGGCATGTCTCGTTGGGTTCGTCGCATGAATCGGCCGTGCATTCGACTAAGTCATCGCAGTCCGGCGGCGTTCCATCAATGCACCCCAAGAGCGGGTCGCAAGTTTCAATCCCATCGCAGAACAGGCCATTGGAACACGAGGAGTCATCGGGAATGTGCTGGCAGGTGTTGGTCTGCGAATTGCACAAATCCAGGGTGCAAGCGACTCCATCGTCGCAATGGGGGGCCGTTCCCGGCAGGCAGCCCACAAGCGGGTCGCAGACTTCCACGCCGTTGCAGAACAGTCCATCGTCGCATTGATCATTGCTGGTAAATTTGCAGTCATCGATTATGGGATCGCAGGCATTCGCCGTGCAAAGGTTGTTGTCGTCGCACACCGGCGGCGCGCCGGCCTGACAGCCTTTTTTCCGGTTGCATAGTTCCACCCCGTTACAGAACACCCCGTCCGAGCAAAAATCATTGTCGGGGTCAAAAGCGCATATTCTCTTCAATTCAATGCAATGATTGACGGTGCAAACCACGCCGTCGTCGCACGGCGGTTCCCCAGCCTCGCACTTGCCCCCGAAGCAATATTCCTCGCCATTGCAGAAAACGCTGTCGGCGCAGGAGTTGGTATCGTCCGGGGTGATGACGCAGCCGACGCCAGGCACGCAAAGCTCGTCGGTGCAGAGGTTTTTGTCGGCGCAGGCACTATGGGCCGGCGTATGCACGCACTGGCCCGTGCTATCGCAGCTATCAATTGTACAGGCGATGCCATCGTCGCAGCGTTCTGGATTTCCGCTGCAATCGCCGCTTCCGCAGTTATCGATGGGTGTATAGACGCATCCCGAGCCCGCAACGCAACGGTCATCCGTGCAGAGGTTGGAGTCATTGCACACCGTCTGGTCGGGGACGTGCACACAACCGAACTCGTCTGCAGCGGGGCTGGCGGGGTCGCAATCATCGAGGGTGCAGGCGAGCGAGTCATTGCATTGCGAGTCGGTGGTGCAAACGCCGTCACACGCGGCATTGGGCCCCAACAGACAAGCGGTGGAGGTATTTTCGTCACCGTTGGCCTTGGCTGAGATCTTCATACACCCCGTGGATGTTGCATTTCCCGAGAGCGTGATGGTAAACACGTCGCCTGACTCGCCGCACTCGCCCGAGCACTCCGGGACTCCTTGGGATGTCTCGAACTTGATTCCGAAAAGCCCGGTGGTGGGATCGACTCCACAGGTTCCATTCGTTCGTCCGCCCGTGGCGCCGATGATCCGGCTGCAACACGAATTCGGAAGCCCGAGGGACCAATGACTCAGGTCGTGCCCGGCAATCTGGCAAACGCGGTAGCGATAAACAGTGTTGGAACCATTGAAAACGGGCGGGCCGAGCAGCTTCACTTCGACGGTCGATAAGTTGCCGGCCTGTTTACCGACGCAAGTTCCGCAAACGTCGCCGCAGTCGCAATCGGTTGCGCATTTCGTGCCCTGCCCCAGAC
>JBKJYI010000443.1:0-4216 GCA_046715855.1 Phycisphaerae bacterium | reverse complement strand
CCAGTTGAGTTACGCCATCGGTGCATTGATCGGCCACGCAGCAGGCCGCCAGCGCGATGGGCTCAACGGTGATGTGCATCTGATAGGGGCCGTGGGTTGCGGACGCCGTTGAGATTACACGGTAGTAATATCGTCCAGCCGGAAGCGGGCCAAAGTTGGTCCAGGGATTTCCATCTGCACAATACGGCCCGCCTCTCCCCCACTGCGGCTCGGGGAAGCGGTACGGGTTGGCGGCCCCACGAATCTCCTGCGTGCACGGACAGGTCTGCAAAACCGGATAGAAAAGGCGATGCTCCGGCTCAGAGCAGCAAAAATCAATTCGCAGGAAGGCTTCCTTGTCAATCTCGAACGCCTCCCACCAACCGAAATCATGGGGGCAGTCGGCATTGTATGGGCAGCACAAATCTTCATTTTGGTAGGTGGCCAGGCTGTTGTCCCCGGTGATGGTCACAACCGCCGGTGGCTCACCGGGTAGTGGTACCGTAATCATATGAACGATCGCGTCTTGGCAACGATCCGCCCCGGTCGCAGGCTGAACGCAACAATGTTGTTGGACGCTGTCGTACCCGTGATCGGCGTCGCAATCTGTTCCAAACCCTTGAAACTCGCCGCCCGCCGCAGTGCAATCTGTCTGCGTCACCACCGTACATGCCCCGGTTGCGGAGTTGCAACAAGCACCGGTGTCACACGACGGCTCGGGACAGGTCGTGCCCGCGCCTTGAAACGAGTTGCCGTCGCCCTCGCAAACCCAGAGTAGCATGCCGTCGGTACAGCCCGCGCCGCCGCCGTCGCAGCACGCTCCGAGCGGAGCGGCCACTTTTTCCCCCTCCAGCTCGAACGCCAGGATCCCCGGATTCGGCGCAAGAAAATTACTGACCGGGCCATCATTGACCCACAGCACGTCGGGATCATTCGACCCCACATCAACGGCCTCTGTGCTGGCCCACATGAATCTGTCATTCGGATTGTATTCCAGCGCGACCTGCAGGACGACGAACCCTTCGCTGGGCACGATCAGCGGCGGGTCGAGGAAAAATCGTTCGAGTTCCACAGCTTGAGTTCTTTCTGCGTACGACTCGGCCACGAACCTCCCCGCTGTATCGTGAAATTCCACCACGACCCGCGAGTGAATGGAGGAAAACCCAATCAGTGCACGAATGTAATAAACCGACATGACACTCGGCCCGGCGAGATTGCAGACTCCACTCGGACAGCTCGCGTTGTCTGCGCATCCCAATCCATTCCGGGACCCGCCGGCGCAAACACCCGTATTGGTAAACTTGTAGTCATCTCCAAGCTTGTTGATGGGAGTGCCCACCAGCGGATTCAACACGTTCGATCCGGAAACAGGGCCAACGTATCCGATAACGCCGCCATGCGGCGCGATGCCGCTCCCATACTTGGGACACCGCATCACAACATCGTCGATAATTGGGCAGGCGATGCCACCGCCGGCAGGAACCGAGCCGGAATCGCTGCCGTAGAAGGTCCCGCCGACTCCGTCACAGGATATGTTGTAGCCGCTTGATCCGGCTGTGGAGCAGGTGCTGGCCGGGCAATCGATCGCTTGAGTGGCGGGAGTGCAGGCAGCGCCCTTGTGCGTGCCGCCGGCACAAGTGCCACTTTTCAATCGGCGCTCGCAGGTGGGCTCGCCGGAGGTCCCAGGCGGGTTGCCACGGCAGCAGCGACCCGTCTTGCACACCGGACCGAGCAGAGAGCACGTTCCTCCAACAAACAAACAGTCTTCGTCGGTAAAGCAGAAATCTACACCAGCACCCTGACTGCATTGTTTCTCGCCGCAAACAGCGCCCGGGCCGCACGGATTTTGACCGGCCACACATACACCGCTCACGCAGGATTCCCTGCCGTTGCATTCCTTGGCCGCTTCGGCCGCGAAATCAGCGCCTACTACGGCCGGGTTGGAGCAATCGGCTGCCGACGAACACGCCAGGTTCTGGCACAGGTCAAAGGTCTCGCTGCAGACCTGGTCCCCGGTGCAAGGAGGTGAGCTGGCCACGCATGCCCCGCCCTGACAGGTCTCCGCCCCGTTACAAAACGCCCCGTCGTCGCACCCGCCGCAAAGCACGCCAAACTGCTGGGCACACTCCGCCCCGCCCACGCCGCCGGGCTGCCCATCGGGCACGGCCGTATGCTGGCAAACGCCCGTACCGACCGGCCCACTCGAAGGCAAATCGCAATCATCAATCGTGCAGGGCAGGCCGTCGTCGCATTCGATATCGAGCGTGCACCCCGCACCGCTTCGATGGCTATCCGCGAACGGAACCACCGCGCCATTTGCGGGCGAACCGAGCACGCCCCACCAGCACGCCAGTAAGACTGCGCGCATGGTTGTTCGAGCGATGAAAGATATTGTCATGGTCAGTGCACCTCGCGGATGCCGGAATGGTGGCAGCTATGAGTACCATAACCATTTCGACAGGTTATCACAACCAAAAACCGGAATCATGCACCCTTGATGCTTGGTTCATTGCTCGTTCGCGGCTCAGCAACCGCAGGAATAGCGGACCACCCGGGTCCGGCCCGGCCGCAAATCTGAACGGCAAAAATTGCTTCGCGAATCGTTGTATTCGATATTCCCTATCACAGGATTCACCTCCCCTCAGGATTTGGCTCCATAGCCAGATCGCAGCAACGCACGACGCGCGACCCCGAAATCGCGCACGTCAGCGCTTCGCCCACGGCATTCGTGTCTCGGGCCGGCGCGCGTGCCTTCCCAGTGAGGGGAAATGAATGAAGCCGCTTCGCGTCTTGATTCCGCTGGTGTCTTTGGTCAATGTCGTGCTCGCCCAGCCAGCGCTGACCGAGCCGCCCGAATTCCCGCAGGCGCAATCCGGCCCGCAGGCGGAGAACCGCGAAAACGGCTGCTTTCTCCTTGCCCAGGGAACCATTTTCCCCGGCGACGTCGATTGGATTTCGGTACGAGTCCCCCATGCCAGCTCGCGAACCGTGATCGATGTGGACTTCGCCACAGGCACGGGCGCAAGTGCGCTGCTGGCCATGGTCACCAACGGCGCCACCGGTTTCAATATTGCCGACAACAACAACACTCGCGACGCGCTCTGCGGATTGAATGGCGTCTCGTCACCCATCGGAAACTTGCGCGATTCCGTTGTCGACCTCCGGGCCACTTCATTCAACGCCGTTATCAATCTTGCAGTCACCGGCGCAGCGGACACCTCTTTCGTGGGACTTCACAATGAGAGTTTTACGTACGAGGTATGGGTCTATGCTCTCCCCACTCCGTGTGCAACCGATCTGAACTGTGACGACAGTGTGGCATGCACCGGGGATCAATGCGACACGGTCTCCGGCGACTGCTCCAACACTCCAATGGATGAATTCTGCATCGATGACTTCTTCTGTAATGGCGTGGAATGGTGTGACGCCGCCCTTGGCTGCCGGGCGAATGCGGCGCCGTCCTGTGACGACGGCGTGGACTGTACCGACGATTATTGTAATCTTGGCCTCGATCAATGCGCCAATGAGCCATGGAATGGATATTGTGAAAATGAGTTCTTCTGCGACGGCGAAGAATATTGCAATCCCGTGACCGGATGCCAGGCGGGAACACCGGCTGACTGCGACGACGGCTCCGCCTGCACGATGGACGCTTGCGATGAAGACAACTGGGTATGCGTACACACCGCTTCCGACGACGGGTGCAACGACGGACAATTCTGCAACGGAATGGAACAATGTGATTCCGGCGGAGGATGCGCAGCGGGTAGTGCGCCGTGCCCCCTTTCCATGTGCCGCGAGAGTGACGACCGTTGCGTCGATTGCCTCACTGATGCTAATTGCGACGATGGTTCATATTGCAACGGCGTCGAACAATGCAATGAGCTTGGCCAATGCGTGAGCGGACCATACCCGTGCGGAGATTCGATGTGTCGGGAAAGCGACGACCAATGCGTCGAGTGCCTGGCCAGCGACGACTGCAATGATGACCAATTCTGCAACGGCCAGGAATCCTGCAGTCACAGCGGCACTTGCGAAGCGGGCGCGCCGCCTTGCAATTCCGGCCTCTGCCGAGAAAGCGACGACAGTTGCGTCGAATGTCTGGCCGATTCCAACTGCGAAGATGGCGTGTTCTGTAATGGCGATGAAACCTGCAATGTCACCGGCCAATGCGTTGCAGGCGTCGATCCTTGCGGTGATTCCATGTGCCGCGAGGCTGATCGGCAATGCGTGCAAT
>JBKJYI010000442.1:0-4195 GCA_046715855.1 Phycisphaerae bacterium | reverse complement strand
TCACCAGCCTGGTTCCGCCAGAAGCCTTCCGCTTCCTGGCTGGCCAGCAGTTCCCCGCGAATGGCCGGCCACCATCGCTGCCAGTTCTCATCGCCCGAAAGGTACATCGCCTGGGCGGCGTAATAGTGCCCGTAAAAATAGTGCCCAACGTTTTGATCCTGCGGAGGAATGAACCGCATGATATAGAGCAACCCGCGATTGATCTCGTCCGTACCGTACTCGCCGGCGTACTGCATCGCCGCCACCGCGCCGGCCGAACGGGCAAACGCCGAACCGCCCGAATGCATCATGTAACGGAAGCCCCCGTCGGGGTTCTGGCTCTCTTTCACGTACTTGGTGGCCGCATCGATGATGCTCTTATCCACGTAAACTCCCGCGTTGCGAGCCGCGCGGAGTGCCATGATCTGGCACACGGTGACGGAAATGTCGGCGTCGCTGCGAACCGGCTGGTACCGCCACCCCCCCTCCTCGTTCTGCGTCCCGGCGATGAGCCGAACGGCACGGCGTAGCGCCTCGCGAACTTCGGGCCGCGGGGACATTCCATACACCTCCGCAAGAAACAGCGTCGCAAACCCGTGACCATACATCGGCCCATGCGACGTCGCCGCCGCCAGCAGCCCGCTCTCCGAACCCTGGGTGAGCACAAAGTCGATGCAGCGATCGACGTTCGCGGCATAGCGCCCGCGTCCCGGGGTGCTGCCCTCGGCCATGAATGCAAGCCCGGCCAGCCCCGTGATGCCCACGTGCGGGCCATAATGCGACATGCCCCCGTACGATCCGTCCTCCCCTTGATGCCCAGCGAGCCAGGTCAGCGCCAGGTTGACTCCCTTCTCCCATTGCGGAGTGATCTCCGAATCGATCGCACTCGCCGGACGATGTTCTTCAGGAGGCCCCTGCGAAAAAACCAAACCTGCACGGATCGTGAGGACTGCCACCATCACCATCGCACAGCGCCGATGAACTCGATTCTTCATCACACACCGGCCGTTTCTGCGCCTCCGCGCTTCTGCGAGAGCCCGAAATTCCCTTCTGCCACGAAAAAGCTATCGATTCGATTCCTGGAGTGCACGAAAGTATTGATCGATCCAGTGTCGGAACCGTTCCAGAGACTGCTCTTCGGCTCCCTGCAGGAACTCTTCGCGGTCGCGCTGGGGAAGGTTGCCCCAGGTGCGACGGGTGCTTGGAAGGTCAGACTTGGTCTCGTGCTTGCTCGCCGTTTTGTCTTCGGCAGTCTTGTTCGCTGGAGTCTTCGCTTGCCCTTCCCCGCCCTGCTTCTTCTCACTCGCCCGCGTTTCCGTTTTCTTCGTGGAGGGCATGGTTCGCTTGTCGGCCGACTGTTTTGGATCAGGCTGAGACTGTGCCCGGCGGCGTGCGGCCGCTGCCTTGATCGCCTCATCGAGCTTTGCCGATACCTGTTGCTGCTGCGCCTGCGTCTGCTCGCCGGGATCGAAATCCACCTGCAACCTCTCGGCGACTTCCGACATTTCGCGAATCATAGAAACCATGGGGTCTTCGGAAGTCGATTGGTTCACGGTATTTCGGATCAGCTTGGCCGCCAGCTCGTCGGGTTTGGTCTCCGGTTTCGCAGGTCCTTCTTGCTCCGGCAGAACTGCGCCCAGGGAAGCCATGCAAACCAGAGCGCCGACGATTCGCAAATTGAGAAACATTCTCTCTCCTATTGTCGCCGCACACGATCCGTGACCATCTGCGCCAGGCGTTGTACCTGCGTCTGGTCTTCACCCAGAACCGAAAGCTCGCGGAGGCTTTGCTCGGTTGGGTTCTGTGCATCGAAGCGGATGTAAAGCGCCGCAGTCCGGGAGTTAATATCGTCCTGCATAGCCTTGAGAACCAGTAGTTCGGTCATCGAGGGTAATGGCGGGGATGATCCATCACTGCTCGAAGCACCGCCTCCGCTATCGCCTGATTCCGCGAATTCCGTGTCCAGAGGCATGCTCTGCGTTTGAATCAATGCAGCGATAAGGTTTTCAAGCTCGCGAACAATTCTTGCGGCTGCCGCAAGCGTTTCCTCATCAAAGTCTGCGGCCTCGAGCGCGTCATGATTGGCACCCATCCATCGCGCCACGCGCTCTAATGCCCACCGGTAGACGGCGGCCTGTTCCATTTCCGGAAGCAGCGCCGCGACCAATGCCCTGGTCTCAAGCTGGTCCTTCGCCAGCCGCGCGGCCTCGCGTGACTGCGACCGGTTCAGGCGTCCGGCACCCTTCATTGCCTCGCCAAGTTGAACCATCGTGCCGTTAATCGCCTGCTGGGCCGCGGAAATTGCGGCCAGATCCTGGTGAATGTCCGCCAGCGTGCGACGGAGCATTTCTTCGGCGACTTCCTGACCTGCGGCAAGCAGCATCTCCCGCGCCTCGCCGAGTAACCTGATTGCTTCCTCCTCCGAGGCGGCGGCCGTGTAGGCGTCGCCCGCCAGCAACTCGTTCTCGGCGCTGGTCATGGGGGTGGCCGACTGGCGCACGAGCATTCCCGCCTCCGCCGTCGAGTCCCCATCGAGGAACTCGTCCGCCAGAAATTTCGCGTTGCGAGAGAGAGTCCTCTGTTCGCCGCTAATGGACTCGAGTTGCGATTCCGTGAGCAAATCCGAGGACCTGGTCTGAATCAGCACGATGTTCTGCTCATCGATCAACTCTTCGACCTGATGCACGGCATCGTCGAGCTTCTTGCGCAGCTGTGCGAGCTCACGATTTTCCCGCTCGTGCAACGCCTCCAGCATTTTCTGCAGCGCCGCGGCCGCCGCTCGCTGATGAGTCTCTGCCGCGCCTGCCCGGTTCGACGCGACGGCCGCCGCAGCGTCATTCACATGACGCACCAGATCCTCCGCTCTGGCCGAGCGCATGGCGGCATCGATTGCCTCGGCCCCTGTGGGATCTTTTTCGCCCAGCGTTTGTCGAAGTTGCTCGAGCCGGGCGAGGTGCTCGGTCACGTCATCGAGCAATTGTTTCTGTTTCCGCTGGTTCTCGCGCAGACCCATCAACTCGCCGCCATCGATCGATTCGGTCGGCTTGCCCAGCAAGGACCTTCCCAGTTCGGCCGTTTGCAGGCGAATTGCGGTTTGCCGGTCGAGAAGGTCCTGGGTTCGAGCCACCGCTCCCTGAAAAGCGCCCCACTGCACCATGGATCGAAGCACGTCGCGCAGCCCGCTCAATGCCGATTGCTGGGCTTGCATGGCATCGCCCAGCGCAGCTTGAGTCCGAGCCAGATCTCCGGGTTCGCGAGCCCGGCCAAGCGTGGCGCTCGCGTCCGACATGGGTCCGGCTGCCAGGCTTCTGAGGCTTTCTCCTAACAGCGCAACGCGGTTGCGCTCATCGCTTTGCGGGGCATTTCGTTCGATTCGCTGAACGATCCCATCGAAGCGATTTGCCGTTTCACGAACCTGGCGCACGATTCGAAGCTGCGCGAGCGACAGGGATCCGGCAGTCCCTCGCTGTTCTTCATCGAAATCTTTCTCGCTTTTTGCTGCCACTTGCAGCGCGGCGGTGTCATCGTACAAAGCGGCTTGGTCGAAAGCCGTCTTGCGCAATCGTTCTTCCAGAGCTGCGAGGTCCTCTTGAATGCGAAGTTGGAATTCGCTTTCACTGAGTATTCGAATCCGCATTTGCGGCGAAAAAGTCACCTGACCAAGGACGTTTTCGGATCGGAAATTATCGTGCGCAACCGCCCGGTAGGAGATAATGTCACCCGGCGACGCGGAAAGCGACGCCATTTCCCACGAGATCACGCCCACTACCTGGGTGCCGGAATCCGAGGTCATGGATCTCGCGATAATGTCCACCGGAATAATCTGATCGGGGCGATCAGCCCGTTCCCTCGCGAGGTTTACCTGGTCGATGCTGAAATCATCTTCTGCTCGAACAACAATCCGGACAGAGCCCGTCGCTGTCACCTCGCAAACCGCGGACGGCTCGACAATGGCGACGGTGGGCGCCGCATCGGCCAGCGCCCGCAGGGAGTAATCCTCCGGACCGCGATTTTCGAACCCGTGCTCGTCGTGGAGAACGATGCGGAATGCCAAGTCTCGTTCTACTGTCCATCGTGCTGACATCCGGGTACGGTCCGTCTCGTCCATTTGGAACGGGAGCCAAGGGCCATTGTCGATTTGAATGCCCGACCCGGCGGTCTGGGCCGCAACATTCTTGCTCGCCCGAACGTGAATGGTCACAACCCCTCCGACCAC
>JBKJYI010000441.1:0-5209 GCA_046715855.1 Phycisphaerae bacterium | reverse complement strand
CCTAATGCCCGTGCACTACAGCGGGTTGAATGAGAATCGACAAGGGATGTTAATGGCCGATGATCGGGTGGCGTTGTCTCGACGGATGGTGGATTACTTTAATCCGAAGATTCCGCACGATGAAATTGAAGAGTCCTGGCCAGCGCTCGTGGCGGACGCTGCGCGGTTCGACGGACGACAGACCCGCGGCCAGCTTCACAAGTTGAAAATACTGTTTGATGAACGCTTCTTGGTGCGACTCGCCTTCCGGCCATTCGATGAGACTTGGCTGTATTGGGTGGGACAGACGAAGCTCCTGAACGAGAAGCGGGACGATTTCTTTCAGCAATGCTGGCATGGCAATCTGTTTTTGTCCGCATCACAGACGGGCCGCAAGGGGGGGTTCAATCAGCCGTTTCTCGTGGATAAGTTTGGAGATCTGCACCTTCAAGATCCGTGGTCGCAATTTTTTCCGATGCTTATTCGGGAAGAAGGGATGTTTGCATCACACGCGCCACAGCCCAACATCGCGTCGGACGTGTTGGAAGCCATGTGCGCGAGCACCGGTATTCCGATGCGTGACAGAAAGGGGCATGCCTACAGCAACGGTGCGCTCGACATTGCGAGGAAGCTCTTCTTTCATGCTCTGGCAATTTTGTGGTCACCTGCGTATAGGAGTGAGAACAAAACAGCACTTCGTCAGGACTGGCCGCGCATTCCTCTTCCGACCGACATGGCGGTGCTAACGAACTCCGCCGATCTCGGAGAGCGGCTTGCCGGCTTGCTTCTGCCAGACCGAAGCGTGCCGGGCGTCACGGCTGGAAAACTCCGTCCTGAATTAAAGGCGCTCGGTGTGCCGATGAAATCCGACCATCGGGTCATCGATCCTGACACGGATTTGGAGGTAACGGCATCTTGGGGTTTTCGCAACAAAGCGGGAGCTATTATGAGCGGTCAAGGCAGAGTAACACCTAGCGAAGGGAACAAGAGCGGCGCTGTCGACGTATGGATCAATGATCGCGTGTGTTGGCGCAATGTGCCACTTGACGTATGGAATATGGTCATCGGTGGCTATCCAGTGATAAAGAAATGGCTCTCCTATCGCGAGAAGCGCGTCCTTGGTCGGCCTTTGCGAATGGAAGAAGTGACCTATATCACGGACGTGGTCCGTCGCCTGAAAGCTATTTTGTTGCTTGGCGGTGAGCTTGACGCGAGCTTCCACGCTTGCGTGGCTTCAGCCGCGCCAGGAAAGAAATGAGGCTCCGCTGAAGGCCTCTGACATCCGCCGTCAGATTCGTCGAAATAAGTTGTCTTGTTTTTGTCCAACTCTACCACCGCTCGAATTGAGCGTGTCTCATTTTGAATTCTCCCTTCGTGAAAAACCGATGGGAAACAGGAATGTCTCGCTACCAATAACGACGCTTTCCTTAAGAGCGATGAAACGGTAATCGTCTCGATTGATATAAATCAGTAGATCGTCTGTTCTCGCGTCGAATCGAAGTGTGGCCAAACCTCAGAGTTGTCGAATGGCATCGCCTGGGTCAGTCCCGCAGGCCCGGCACCATGCCGCGAACTCGACCGGGTCTATGCGGCGGTCTCCGATCTCCGACCGGTGGACCATCGTGTTGTGCATCCGCAACTTGACGGCGAGGTCGCGCTGCGTCAGGCCCGCATCGTTTCTCATCTTTCGTAGCATGCCGCATAGCCTGCGGTACGCTGGTTTGTGCTGCGGCCTTGCTGCCATATCGGCAGCACGGTAGATTGCCGCGTTGCTGCTGCTAGTTTAGCAGCAAACGCCGGGCCTCGTTCGTGCCTTGCCAGCGTCCCTGTTTCGACGGGCCCCCCTGTTTCCGGAACGGAACCGATGGCTCAGCGGCAGAATGTGCAACCAAGCGCGGCAGGGCCGGAACCGGTGATGGTTCCAATGAACCCTGTGACCTGGGCGGAGGTGGTAAGTACGCTCGGCTTCTCTCCTCAGCAAGCGCGCATCGTCGAGTTGATCCTGTGCGGTGCTTGCGACAAACAGATTGCCGATCGGCTCTCGCTGAGCGTGGATACGGTTCGGACGTATCTGAAACGAATCGACTGGCGGCTTGGCGTCAGGGGGCGTGTCGAGCTGGTGGTTCGGGTGTTTGTCACGGCCTTAAACATCACCGAACGAAAGGTGTCACCGTAACTTGTGACACCAAAAATGGCGGCTTTCGATCATCATCGTCGATCGGGTATGGTGCGTTGATCGCATTTTTGCGAGGGAGAAAGAAGATGCATACCATTCGTTCTGCGTGCTTCATGTTGCCGCTGGCCACCTCGGCGATCTCGTCGCTGCATCGATTCCGGTTCTGTGTGGTAGGCTTGCTTATCTGGAGCTTCGTGCCAGTGGCGGCCTGGGGTGATGTCGCGGGCTTCAATAACCTTAACGGTTGGACGTACAATCAATCCGATAGTAGCGCGCCTGCCGATCTTCCGAATGCCAACACCATCCACATCACAAATCTGGCAGCTGCCGAAGCTCGCACTATCTTCTATAACACGCCTCAGCCGTATGACGAATTCACCGCTTCTTTTTCGTTCCAGGCCCTAAATGCCGGGCACTTCTGCGACTACGGAACTTCCTTCATCATCCAGAACAGCGCGGCAGGGCCCGACGCCCATGGTACATTATTCGGATATCAAGGAGTTCCCGACAGCATCGCTGTGTCGTTCCAGCTTTCGAGCAACGCGTCCGGATATTTCACAGACGGAGAGTTCGATGGCGGGTCACCATCGGTGAATCCGGTGAACCTGACCTCGGGACACGTCATCGACGTGACCTTGTCGTATGATGGTTCAATCTTGTCTGAGCATCTCTTGGATACTGCCACGTCGGCTACTTATACCAGGAATTTTATCGTGGGCGACATTTCTTCGATCATTGGAGGATCGGAAGCGTACGTTGGTTTTGGAGCGAACACGACGTTCAGCACTTGTTCCGGCACAGCGGCCGATCAGTACATTTCCAATTTCCACTATACTGCTGTGCCCGAGCCGGGAACGCTGACATTGGTCGCGGTTGTCTCGGGATTACTGCTTCGACGGCGGAGATATGCCAATTCGTGACTTCAATTCGGTCGCCTGGTTTGCATGTGCCCGTCGATAAAGCGGCGCAGGTCTTCTCTGCGATAGCGCACGAACCTTCCGACCCGGGCAAACGGTAGATCGTAACGCTTCTCGCTTCGCCAGATGGCGAGTGTATGCGGTGTCACGCGGAGGTACTCTGCGGCCTCGGCAGAATTGAGAATGTCTCTTTCACCAGTATTATCCATGACAGTTCCGATTGCGGCTTATTGGATCGTTTACAACCCTTAATACTTACTATGCCGCCAATTGGTTAATAAAAGTTTAATTTTGGCCAAGGCCGCGATCCCGACTTGGTTGCCGGGGAAGGCCGTCGAGATAGTCCGCCCATTCCTGCATCATTCTCCGTCGCTCGGGCAGAAACATCGCCCGGTCGTACGCGGCATCAACTTTGCTGCGGGGTGCGTGGGCCAGTTGGCGGTCGATCACCTCGTGCCGGTAGCCGAGCTTCTCCTTGATCGTGCTCATGGCGAGCGCCCGGAACCCGTGGCCGGTCATGCGGCCTTTGTATCCCATACGCTCAAGTGCCTTCAGGATCGTATTATTGCTCATGCATTTCTTCGGATGCGCCTGATTCGGAAAGACGCACGGCCAGCGGCCCGTCAGCAACTTCTGCTCCTTTAGGAGTGCGACAGCCTGCCTGGAAAGGGGCACGATGTGCGGCGAACGCATCTTCATTCGCTCGGCGGGAATGACCCACTCGGCGGCGTCCAGATCGAACTCGCTCCATGCGGCGTTTATGAGCTCGCCGGTGCGGACGAAAGTAAGCAGCATCAGTCGCATTGCCGTACGTGTTTGCTGGTAGAGACGAGCATCGTTGGCGTCCAAGGCTCGGAGGAAGTCGGGAAGGTCTTTGGCCTCGAAGGCCGCGTAATGGGATTGCTTGAACGGCTTGAGCGCGCCTTTAAGGTCGGCGGCTGGATTTCTGGCGGCTCGGCCGGTCGCGATCGAATAGCGGAATATCTGACCGCATACCTGCAAAGCCCGGTGGGCAATTTCGAGAGCCCCTCGCTTTTCGATCTGGCGAAGTGCGTCGAGCAGTTCCGGAGCCGAGATTTCTGCTATGGGGCGCGGACCTATATGGGTGAACAAGTCCATCTCGAGACGGCGCATGACATAGTCGGCGTACCTCTTGGTCCAGCCATCGTAGCGGTTGGCATGCCACTCTCGGGCCATCGCCTCGAAGCTGTTTTCCGCACCCTGGAGCGCCCGGCGCTTATCTTCCTTTTTGGCGAAAGACGGGTCGATCCCGGAGGCGAGCTGTTTCTTGGCCTTGTCGCGCGCTTCGCGTGCTTCGAGCAAAGAGGTGGTCGGATAGACGCCCAAGGCAAGGTACCTTTCCCTGCCGAGGTGGCGGTACTTGAGTCGCCAGTATTTGCTCCCGGTGGGCATGACCAGAAGGTACAGCCCGCCTGCGTCAGCCAGCTTATACGGCTTTGCAGCAGCCTTCGCATTCTTGCAGCCAGTATGGGTTAGCGGCATTTTTGGGGGCATTTAGTTAGAAGTGGTTGGCGAGATACCCCTAAAAATGCCCCTATCGAGGACGAATGTCAATGACTTTTTGTGATGGCGGCGGAATCACCGTGACGGTGGAGGCTGGCTCTCAGTCTTGGTTTCGTGAATTAAAAGGAATTTTCCAGCATCTTCGTGAAAAGAAAACTGGCGGAGACGAGAGGATTCGTATCCGTCGATCAAGCGCTTGATCAAGTGCAATAATCTGAAGTACGAAGTTTCGCGGTGCCCCCAAATATGCCCCCTTCTTGATCGGTTAAATTTCCGTGTGCGGCACGGCGCAGAAACGGAGAAAAGCGACCTCATGTCATTAGCAGTGTGTAGAGGGCCGTACAAGCGGTTTCTTCCTGTCGGCTATGGTGGGGGCGCGAAATTGTAGTGATCCACGCTGGTAGGTGCCTTTATTCTTGACGAGCGCGTATTCAGTAGGGTAATGCCACATAGATCGTTGGAGCGAGCGCACTTTCATTGACTTCGCGGTCGGCAAGAATCGCTCCGCTAGTCCCAAAACAAGCGTGTTCTTTGGGCATTAATTCGGCTTATTCGAGTTGAAGGGAGTCGGCGCAGCGGCTCCGGGTCGGCCGGGGTTCCGGTCGTTTCGTAG
>JBKJYI010000440.1:0-5606 GCA_046715855.1 Phycisphaerae bacterium | reverse complement strand
GGGAAACTTCGCCCGACAACGATGAATCGAGCGCCAAGGCCGAAGCATCCTCGGACCAGGATGCCACCACCGTAGCTGGCAAGCCGCCGCGGGTCGATCGGTACTTTCGGGCGATGTGCAAGCACAGCGCATCCGACCTGCACTTCAAGGCCGACACGCCGGCCAAGTTCCGCATGAAGGGGGACATCCGCAATATTGACGGCAAGCCACTGAACAACGAGGAGATACAGGCCATGATGTTCGAGATCATGGATGAGCGGCAGCAAGCGGTGTACCGCGAGTTGGGTTCCGTGGACATGGCCTACCAACTGGAGACGGGCGATCGATTTCGCGTGAACGTGTTCCGGCAGCGCGGGAAGATGTCGATGGCGGCGCGGCGAATTCCCAAGGACATCAAGAGCTTCAAAGAACTGAATCTGCCTGACTCGCTGGCGAATCTTTGCAGCCTGCACACCGGATTGATTTTGCTGGCGGGCATTACGGGCAGCGGCAAGAGCACGACGATTGCGGCGATGCTGGAGCAGATTAATCGCTCGCGGGCGTGCCACATTATGACCATCGAGGACCCCATCGAGTTTTTGTACGAAGACAAGATGGCGTTCGTGAATCAGCGCGAGATCGGGCTGGACGTGCACAATTTTTCGGACGCGCTGAAGTACATGATGCGCGAGGATCCCGACGTGGTGCTGATCGGCGAGCTTCGCGATCAGGAAACGTACGGTGCGGCGCTCGCGGCGGCGGAGACCGGGCACCTGGTGTTCGGGACGATTCATGCGTCGAGCGCGTCGAGCACGATCGCCCGCATTCTGGAACTGTTTCCGGAGAATGCGCGGGCGCTGATTCGCAGCTCGCTGGTGTTTAACCTTCAGGCGATCATCGGACTCAAGCTGCTGCCGGGGATCAATCCGCAAATCCCGCGCGTTCCGGCCTGCGAAGTGCTCATCTGCAACAGCACGGTGCGCAAGCTCATCGCCGAGGAGCGCGATCACGAACTCAATTCGGTGATCCGCAACTCCGCCAACGAGGGAATGATCGACTTTACCGAGTCGATTCGACTTCTGGTGGACAAAGAGTATATTTCCGCGAAGACGGCTTATGCGGCCGCCCCGAACCCGGATGAGCTGAAGATGCGGCTCAAGGGGATTTCGGTGAGCAGCGGTGGGATTATTGGCTGAAACACTTTTTCTGCCTAAATGAGGTGCATCAAACGGCGATGCACCCTACCTGATTATGCCCTAGACCCTATACCCTGTTTGGAACCAGCATGACGCAGCAAATCCTGGCCGCTTCCGCCGGCCCCACTCTTTATGTTGATCCGATCAAAATCGCCGTTGCGGTCGTGCTGTTTTTTGCGTGGGCGTGGGCGGTGCAGTGGATCGATCGCGACACCGACCTGGTCAAGACCAAGCGCGAGCGCTGGAACCTGATTGTTTTGTCGGGGAGCTTTGTCGCATTTTTGGTGTTCTTTATTCCGCCGTGGTCGGGCGGAATGTTTTACGTGGGATTGGCGTTCTGGGTTTTGATCGTCGGAGCCACGATGCTGGCGTACGTGTTTCACCGTAACAGCCGGGTGGTGCCGGACGCGCGCATTTTAACGGTCGGGCATTTGAAGCGGCTGATGCCCGGCGGCGGCGGCGCGGTGAAAGCTAAGTCGACCAAAGGGCTGCAAATTCGGCTGAACGATCACGCGGGAAAGTTTGTCGAGATGCCGACGACGCCGGAGGAGATGAAATCGTTCGAACTCGTGCAGGATTTTCTCTACGAGATTTTGTGGCGGCGCGTGTCGGATCTGGACATGACGCCGGGCAAGGAAGAGTACCGCGTCGTGTATCGCATCGACGGCGTTGCGGGCGAGAGGCCCGACGGGATTCCGCTGGCGGACGGCGAGCGCATGGTTCCATACCTGAAGAAGCTGGCCGGGCTGAAGGTCGATGAAATTCGCCGGCCTCAGACGGGGCGGATTCAAGCCGGGTTGCTCAATGCACCGAACGAACCGGGATTTACGGAAGTGAAGACCTCAGGCTCAATGGCCGGCGAGCGGTTGATGCTGCATGTTCAATCGGGACCGGCACTGATGCGGCTCAGCGATGTGGGCTTGGCCGCACCTCGCGAAGAGATCGTCAAGGGCTTTTTGAATAAGAAAACCGGATTGGTGCTGATCAGTGCGCCGCCACGGCACGGTTTAACCACGACGCAATACGCCATCCTTCGCAGCCACGACGCCTACATGAACAACATTTACGCGCTGGAACGGCGGAAGATGGTGGACCTGGATAACGTCACGCAGAATGTGTACGAGGGGGCGAACAGCGACGTGAATTTCGCGCGCATGCTGCAGTCGGTGCTTCGCCGCGAGCCGGATATTGTGCTGGTGGACAACTGCGAGGATCGCGAGACGGCGCGGATTGCTTCGCGGGCCGCGGCGGAAGATCGCAAAATCTATATGGGGATTCAGGCGAAGGATTGTTTTGACGCCTTGAGTAAATATATCGCACTGCTGGAAGATCACGCGATGGCGGCCAAGGCGCTGATCGGCGTGACCAATCAGCGACTGATGCGCGTGTTGTGCAAGGAGTGTCGCGAGGCGTTTCATCCGGATGAGGCGACGCTCAAGAAGTTGAACCTGCCGGCCGAGAAAATCGAGCGGTTTTATCGTCCTCCTTCCGAGCAGAAGCTGGACCGTAAGGGCAAGCCGATTGTCTGCACGAGCTGCCAGGGGACCGGTTACGTCGGAAGAATCGGCGTTTTTGAAGTGATGAATGTTGATCCCTCCATCGCGGCTTTGATCGCGGAGGGTGCGCCGATCAATCGGATCAAATCGCAGTGCCGCAAGAACAAGATGTATTACTTGCAGGAGGAGGGGCTTTTGAAGGTAATCGATGGGACGACGAGCATGAACGAGGTACTTCGCTGCCTGGGCGGCAACGACAAATAGAACGACGGTGTGGGTATGATTCTTGCAGCTTTTTTCGTGGTTTTGGTGTTGGCGATTGCCCTGGTTCAGGCGACTCAGGGTTGGTACAGCGCGATGATCATGGCCGTGCTCACCATCACGTGCGCGGCGTTTGCGTTGGGGACGTATGACTGGGTGGCGGTGAACTATCTTGCACCTTTTTGGAAGCCTTCGTACGCCCACCCCATAGCGTTGGCCGTTTTGTTTGGTGTGCCGCTGATTGTGCTGCGGCTGGCTTTCGATCGGACGATTCGCCGGACCACGCTGTTGCCGGTGATGATCGATCGCATTGGGGGTGGGATCTGCGGGTTTATTACTTCCCTCACGATGGCGGGCATGCTGGCGCTGACGGTGCAGATGCTGCCTTTCCATAACGGGGCGATTCTGGGGTTCTCGCGCGTCGAAGTAGCCGATCCAGCCAACAACAAACCGTCGGGCATGGTTCAGAGGGATTTGTGGCTTAGCCCGGATCGGTTTGCGGCGGGGCTGGGGACGATGCTTTCCGCCGGCGTTTACGGGAGCGGGCCGAGTCTGTACCAGGACCATCCCGACCTGGTGCAGGAGATCGGGTGGACGAACGCGGTGCCGGCCGGTGTTTCGCTGTTTGCTCCGGCGGGGTCCATCAGCGTTGTGGGGACGGAGTTGCTACCGGAAATTTATCGCGTCGTGCCGGCGTCCGACCCGAAGAATAATCCGCCATCCTTTGAACCGGTTGAGGCTTCAGCCGGTAACGAACTTCGGCTGGTGAAAGTCAAGCTGTCGGAGAAGGCAAAAGACGAACGGAAATCGCACCTGTTTACGCTTCGGCAATTTCGGCTGGCGGGCCGCAAGCCGGGCAGCGCTTCGATGATGGAGGTGCATGCCATCGGTATCGAGCAGGAGGAAAACGATCCCACGCCGCGATACATTCGTTATCGTCATCGCACCGATTTGCCGATCGTGGACACGGTGTACTCGCCCAAGAGCGGGGATACCGTGGAGGTGGTTTTCGAAGTTCCTAAAGGGTTTCAGCCCACGCACGCCGCTTACAAGCGCGGCGCAATTGCGCCTGTCTCCTTCGAAGAAAAGGAACTGCAAACGAGCGAGAGACGGACACGCGGTGCGGATAAGCCCGAAGAGTCTGCGCCGTCTCGTTCGGCATCCGCGCCGGCTGCGCCGACGTCCCCTGCCGCGGGTGAAAATGTTTCAACAGATCGGGGGCGCGGGCGGGGCGGCAACATTCGCGGGGTCACCACCAAGGCTGGTCGATCATTTTTTGGAGACGAACTTCCCATTGAGCTAAAGGATTACCGAGGCTCCAACATCGATTTGCGCGGCGTGACGATGGCGTCCGGGTCGTTGGTGGCGGAGTTGGACAAGCAGGCCGAGGGCAAGGAGCAGGCGATTCGCAAATTGGCGGTGCCGGAAGATCAGCGATTGTTGCACCTGAGCATCAGCAAGCTGCAGGCGCGGAGCGGGATGGGGAAAATTCTCAGCCAGGTCGTAGGCACGGTTGAAAACTATTTCGTTACCGACGCCGGCGGGAATCGGTATGAGGTGACGGGCAAGTATGCGATCGCCAACGTCAACGGCACGGATGTGATGGAGTTGCAGTATTTTGGCGGAGCGGAAGGCGGGGCCGGAAGGATGCGGCCTTTCGATCGGATTAAAGAGGCGAACCTGAAGGGAGACTATGGGTTCGTGCTGCTGTTTTTGGTCAAGCCGGGTGCGCACATCACGGCCTTCAGCTCCGGCGGCGAGGCGACGCGGGCCGACGACCTCACCGGGGAAAACCTCACCGCGCCGGAGTAGTTGCGAGCATCGGGGACGGGATGATGATTGAAGCAGTTTTATTCGATATCGGGGACACGCTGTTTCATGTTCCCACGGCCAAAATCCGCCCCTATTTGGAAACACTCACGGAGTCCCTTTACGAGGAGCTAAGGCAAGGCGGATATTCGCTGCCGGCTTATCCCCCCTACCGCCGCGCGCTCCACCGGCGTTTTATCTGGGATTTTCTCTGGTCCCGGCTGACCCGCCGGGAGATGCAGCTTTACTCCACGTTTCGAAAGCATCACCAGAAGTTCGGGATCGCGCTCGGAGACGAGCAGCTTCGGGACCTTGCCCGGCTGAGCGTTCCCGTGCTCGGTCCACTGTTTCGACCAGACCAGGAAGCCGTCGCGGTGGTGTCGCAGCTTCAGGCGCAGGGCTACAAGCTGGGTTTGATTTCCAATACGCTCTTTCCGGCGGTTTCGATTGACGGCGCGCTGCAGAACGAGGGGTTGCTCGATTTCTTTCCCGTCCGCGTTTACTCGTCTGACGTGGGATTTATGAAACCTCACCGGCAGATTTTTCGAACCGCGCTGGACCGCATGGGGGTCCGGCCCGAGCAGGCTCTGTATGTCGGGGACCAGATGGTCAAGGACGTCAAAGGCTCCGCGCGGGTGGGCATGAAGAGCGCGCTGATTAACCGATCGGGCGGTTTTCGCCGCGGCCGCTGCCGGCCCGATCACGAAATTCGCACGCTCTCTGAAGTCCACGAACTTTTGAAGGCGTAGTGCGGGGCCAACTGGCCAACATCGGGCGGCATGGCCAACCGAAGCGCCGCCATGTCGCATAATTGCATGTCGCAAGCCCGCATGCCGGCGCCCGGTGAGGCTGGGCTTGGGCATGG
>JBKJYI010000439.1:0-18416 GCA_046715855.1 Phycisphaerae bacterium | reverse complement strand
AGTCAACGCCCGAATCACGCTTGATCAGGGACTAGGTCCGGATTGTGATGGAAACGGACAGGCGGATTTTTGCGATATTCGCGACGGTGGCGCGGACGATGGAAATGCGGATGGAGTGCCGGATTCTTGCGAATTGACGGCGTCGCTGGATGTTGAGCCGGGGAAGTGCCCGAACCGTGTGATGCCCCAAGTGCGCGGAATGACCGAGGCGGCGCTGGCGGGGAGCGATGCGTTTGATGTAATTGAGGTTGACAGGGAATTGTTGCAATTGCGACGAACAGATGGAATTGGGGATGCTGTACGACCAATTCGGCACGGGCGCGAAGATCGTTCGCGGATTCGGGATATCGCTACGTTCGACGCGGCCAGTTCATGCGAATGCGGCGACGACGGCCGCGACGGCTTCGACGATCTGATCTTGAAATTCGACGCCAGAGAATTGATTGAGGCGTTTGAACTCGAATCCGAAGCGCCCGGCACATCGATGGAGATCACAATATCTGGAGCGATGCTCGATGGCACGATCTTCGAAGCAACCGACTGCATCCTCATCGACGGGCGAAACAACCCTGCGACTTTTTCAGGACGGTGATGGTAGGCCCCATCGGGGCCTCGGCTCAAAGCCCAGGGTTGTCCGCGCGAGCGGACTACCCTGGGTACGCTTGCGGCGAATCCACCAACCCCAACGGGCAACGCCGTGAACTAAGCGGCTGCTTGCTGGTATTTTTGAGCCAATTGCTTCTCTTTCGCAGTGGCGGTTCTAATGATCGGGGGTTGAAGAAGGTGTTTGGGAGTGTTGGTGGTAACCAGACGATGTCGGGACTGTTTAGACTTATGACGTGTGTAACGGTCTTTTAAGCACCTTCCGAGAGTTCGGTCCAAATCCGCATGAGCTTTGGGTCCCTTCGCCCCTTCTTGCAGCAGCGAGCTTCGCAATGCTCCCAGCAATTGCGCAGGACTCAGATGACAGGGATTGCGACGCCGCCTGGCTAAAGAGTCGATGCCCATCATGGTCGCAATGTTCATCGCAATCAGCGCCCATTCCAGTTCGATCCTCGCTCGTCGTCCGGCCTTGCTGCGCAGCTTGGCATAGCCAAACGTTCGCTTGAAGGTGCGATAAAACAGTTCCACGCCCCATCGCTTGCGATAAATGGCCCCGGCAGATTTCTTCGACAATCGCTGCGGGTCCAGCACATTGGTAAGCAGATAAATGGCCTTGGGGCCGCTGCCGACCTTGATCAAGCGCAGTTTCAAAGGCCCGCTGGTCTTCTGCGAGTCTTGAGGCCAGACGTAGACCATGTCGCGTTCGCGTCGAGTCTGCGCATCGGGCCACAAATGAGTGATGAGATGCACGTTGCCACCCACGCGAATCAAGAAGTGCTTGCCCTGATCGTTCAGCTGCGACCAAATCGGCAAGCCAATGAAAGCGCCGTCCGCCAGCAACAACGCATCTTGGGGCAGGTCAGCAGACATCTCCATCAGGTGGAACTTCTCCGAGGCGCGGGCCGGACCGATGCGCCAATCCCAAATCAGTCCGCTATTCACCTCCACGATGACGGTGATAAATGCCTGGGGAAATGCTCCGTTGTCGGCCATGCCGAAGACCTTTTCATGGTCTTTCGTGCGCGGCAAATCCTCTTTGCTTCCGTCCACGGCCATCAGGAGCCACCCGCTGACGGGGTCGATGCAGTACCGACCCCTGGCATGTGTTCGGAGGTCCGCTTTGAGCACCGGCAACACGGTGTTCTTCTGCCGTTCGAGTGCTTTGAGCAGCCCGTTGTAAGTCTTTCCCGTCCGACGACGGCGTCGAAAGTCTCTTCCCATGCAGTGATGAGCGTCTCGAAAACGCGCCTGCAGGGCACACCCCGGGTCCCAAGCCATCAGCACCGCCGCCGTGCTCGCCGCCAACGGAGTCCAGCGGACTCGCCGCTTGGCCAGCGGGTCGGTCATGACCGCAAGAGAATGAAGAAACACACTGATGCGAGTAACCAATGGATGACGATATCGATGCGCGGAGGCTCCGCCTCCGGTAACACAACCGGTTCTCATGGCGTCCCTGCCTTTCTGTCGCGACAACAGAACATCGGCAGGGATGCCCTGTTATCTGTGATATCTTGGGATTCAGTTCACGGCGTTGCCCAACGGGGTTGCGGCCCAAGTTTTATTGCGATCTGCCCGCTGCGCTCGGAGTGGCGCTTGGGTCCTTGGTCGGGGCGTTTTTCACGTACATGTCCAACCATCGCGTGGTCTCGTGGGCCGTGTGCATCAGAGACTCGCGGGCCCGGTAGCCGTGGCTTTCGTGCGGCGGCAGCACGAAGCGGGCGGTGGCCCCCAGACCCTTGAGCGCGTTGTAGACCCGCTCGGGCTGCATCGGGAACGTGCCCGAGTTGTTGGCCGCTTCGCCGTGGACGAGCAGGATGGGCTCGTTCACCTTGTCGGCGTGCGTGAATGGCGACATTTCGATATAGGCGTCGCGAGCCTTC
The DNA here is from genome assembly GCA_046715855.1 of Phycisphaerae bacterium. Classification (GTDB taxonomy): domain Bacteria; phylum Planctomycetota; class Phycisphaerae; order UBA1845; family UBA1845; genus CAZAMB01. Next base: position 15,933 of record JBKJYI010000439.1, on the reverse strand, counting down.
CAGAACGTACGTTCCTCCGCCTGGAAGCTGAACGGCGTCAGCGTGCGGTTGTACGCGCCGCTGCGAGCCACGCCCGCGCAAAACAGATCGCAGTGGGCCAGCAGGTTGGCCGTCATGAACGCGCCGTAGGAATGACCGCCGATGGCGATTCGGTTGCGATCGGCTACGCCGCGGCGGACGACCTCATCAACCGCGGCCTGAGCCCCGGCCACAAGCTGCTTCACGTAGGTGTCGTTGGGCTCAGTGTCGCCCTCGCCGACGATGGGCAGCGAAGGATTGTCCAGCACGGCATAGCCGTGAACGAGCCACAGCAACGGCGACATGGCACTGGTGCGGACGAACCGATGCGGGGAATCGTTCACCTGCCCGGCTGCGTCCGCGCTCTTGAACTCCTGCGGATAGGCCCACATGAGCATGGGGAAGGGGCCGTCCGAAGGCTTTTTGCCGGGGGGCAGATAGAGCGTGCCGGTGAGCTTCACGCCGTCAGCACGCTCGTAGCGGATGAGTTCCTTGTGCACACGGGCAAGCTGCGGCTGCGGATGCGGGAAGTCGGTGAGCGCCCGATCAGAGCCGTCGCTCAAGTTGCGAACGAAGTAGTTTGGCGGCACAGACACCGACTCGCGGCGCGTAATGACGATGTTCTTTTCCGGGTCGAGCACGACCGCGACGTACTCGTAGTTCGGCGCCTGCGAATGGAAGAGGCGTTTCGTTTCGCGGGATTCCAGATTGAGCCGATCGAGAAACGGGCGATCGCCTTCCGGGGAAGCGCCCTCGCCCCGAAGAAAAAGGGTTTTTCCGTTGTCGGCGGTGAGCAGCACCGAGGTGCCTAGCGGCGTGTCTTTGAACACCGGACTGCCCGGGTCGCTGTATCGATCTTCGGAGGACCGGTCCCAAAGCAGAGTGGGCTCTTTAGCGGACTGCGATGGATCGATGATCCAGGTTTTCGTCTTGCGGTTTTGCCACCACCACTCGGAGACAAGTGCCAGACTTTCGCTGCCCCACTGAATTCCGCCGAAGCGCAGAGCGGTCGAAGCGAAGGCGACCGGATCGCCGGTGAATGGCGCGGCCAGTGCAAACGCCTTATCACGAATTTCCGCGGCCTTCTTCGGATCGCCGCCGTCCTGAGCCTCGATCCAGACAAGAGTATTGGGCTTGTCGTCACGCCACGAAAAGGAGCGCGGTCCCGTCGTCACCGCGGCGAAGTCCACTGGCACTTCCTCGGCCAGTGGGAGATCCGCGATCTGCCGCACGAGCTTACCCTCCAGGTCCCAGACTTCCGCGCGATGAGGGAATCGCGAAACGGGAACAAGATACGAGTAGGGCCGATGGACAATGTCCACAAAGAGGTATTTCCCATCCGGAGAAGGGAAAGCGTCGGTGATCACCCCAGGCGAGCCGAGTTTGCGGATCGTGCCATCGATCGAGACCAGCGCAAGCTGGCTGGTCAGATAGTGATCGAACAGCGCTTCATCGTGAGCATTCTTCAGGAGATCCTGATACGTGCGCGCCGGAGCGACGCGTCCTGCGCTTTCCTGGATCACGGGACCGGACGGCACCAGCGGCGCGGCCAAAGCTTCTTTGCGGCCCTCCGGGACCATTCGCACCACCAAAGTTCGACTATCCGAAACCCACGCGAGGCCGCGCCCGAAGGCGCTGATGCGCGCGTCGGTCAGCCGCCGGGCAGCGCCTGTTTCAACCTCCGCGATCCAGAGTTCGATGCCATTTTCACGAGTCAGAAAGAACGCAACCCGCTTGGCGTCGGTCGACCAGCGCACCCGGGTGATGCGCGAATCTTCCGCCGGCAGTCCCGTAACCGCCCGCTCCACTCCATCGGAGACGCGCTTGAAGCGGATTCCCTTCAGGTAGAACTCCCGACTCGCCCCGTTGGTGCGCGGATTGATGCGCAGCCCGGCGAGCCGAAGCTCCGGTTCCGCCACTTCCGAAATCGGCGGCAGCGCAGGTTGCTCGGTGAGCAGCAGCCATGTGTGGTCCGGGCTGACAGTTACGCCAGGAGTAGGCGGGGCGTCGATCAGGTCGGCGATCGCTTTGGGCGGAAGCTGATACTCCGCCGCGGCCTGATTCTTCGGCGGTTCGGCGGCCAGACTTGCGGAAATCGACAGCAAGAGGGCAGCGGCGATTAATCGAACCTGCATGCAGAGTTTCCGTTGGCTTGGCAACATTGGTGTGCTCCTATAAAGACCGGTCGGCAGGATTGAGGAGTCCGTTAATGGTTCTGCCCCAGCGACTGGCAACGAAGGTATTGCTTTGTCCTGTGCAATTCAAGCTGCATTCGATTCAAATATCTGTCGGATGGATCCTCAACCAGATTGCCACGGGGGCGGGTTGGCGAAAGCCAGGCAGCTTGATAACCTTGCTTCCACGAAATGACGAAAGGAGCCTGTCTTTTATGAAGAAATCTCGATGGCATGCGGTCGCACTCGTGCTCGCTTCCGTGCTTGCGGCGCCTTATGCCGCTTCCGCCTGCACCAATTTTTTGGTGACCCGGGGTGCATCCACCGATGGTTCGGTCATCATAACCTACTCGGCCGATTCGCATACGCTTTACGGCGAGCTTTATCACTGGCCTGCCGCGCGCCATCTGCCGGGGACCAAACTCAAGGTCTATGAATGGGACACCGGCAAGTACCTTGGCGAGATCGATCAGGTCGTCGAGACGTACAACGTCATCGGCAACATGAACGAGCATCAGGTCGCCATTGGCGAGACTACGTTTGGGGGTCGCAAGGAGCTCAGCGATCCCAAGGCCATCATGGATTATGGCAGCCTGATTTACATCGCGCTGCAGCGGGCCAGGACGGCGCGCGAGGCGATTGGGGTCATGACCGATCTGGTCGCGAAGTACGGCTACTACAGCTCGGGCGAGTCGATGTCGATCTCCGATCCCAACGAAGTGTGGTTTTTCGAGATGATCGGCAAGGGGCCCAAGAACAAGGGGGCCGTGTGGGTTGCGCGGCGCATTCCGGACGGTTACATCAGCGGGCACGCCAACGCGGCGCGCATTCGACAGTTTCCGCTGGACGATCCGGAGAACACGATTTACTCGCCGGATGTGATTTCGTTCGCCCGCGAGCAGGGATGGTTCGACGGCAAGGACGCGGACTTCAGTTTCGCGGACACCTACAATCCGCTGGATTTCGGGGCGGTGCGCTTCTGCGATGCTCGGGTGTGGTGCATGTTCTGCCGTGCGGCGCCCTCGCAGAAAATCGGAGACGCCTGGGTGCAGGGCGAGGCCGACGCCGAGCCGATTCCGCTTTGGATCAAGCCCGACAAAAAAGTCTCCGTGCACGACGTGATGGAATTCATGCGCGATCACTATGAGGGCACCGCGCTGGACATGACCAAGGATATCGGCGCCGGGCCATACGACCTGCCGTACCGCTGGCGGCCCATGACCTGGAAAGTCGGCGACAAGGAATATTTCAACGAGCGGGCCACTTCCACACAGCAGACGGGATTTTCCTTCGTGGCCCAGTCGCGCTCGTGGCTGCCCAACCCCATCGGCGGCGTACTCTGGTTCGGGGTCGATGATACATACAGCACGGTGTACGTCCCGCAATATTGCGGCAACACAAGCGTGCCGCATTCGTTCGCGGTGGGCACCGGGTCGTTCCGCGATTTCAGTTGGGACTCGGCCTTCTGGGTGTTTAATTTCGTCTCCAATTACGCATATCTGCGATACTCCGACATGATCAAGAACGTGCAGATCGTACAGCGCGAGCTCGAAGGCAAATTCTTCGCGGACCAGCCGGGCGTCGATTCGGCCGCGGCCGCACTGTACAAGCAGTCCCCGCGTCTGGCCGTCGATTATCTCACCGAGTACTCCACGCGCGCCGGCGACGAGACAACCAAGCGATGGAAAAAGGTCGGTGAGGACCTGCTGTTTAAGTACCTCGACGGAAACGTGAAGGATGAGCACGGCGTTCCGAAGCACCCGGGGTATCCCAAGGAGTGGTACGACCAGGTGGCCGCGGCGGCAGGCGATTCGATCACGATGCGCAAGCTTGAGGTGGAGAAAAAGCAAGCCGAGAAGGACAAGGCCGCCGAGGCCGCCAAGCGCGAGCAGACTGTGATGGCCATCTTTACGTTGCTCTCTTCGCGAAGCGTGACGGTGGACGACGCGACGCGCACGAAGATCAAGGAGACCAAGGAGCTCAAGGAGCTGCAAGACCTGTTGGTCAAGGCCGCATCGGCGGAAAACCAGACGCAGCTCTTCGCGTCGAAGTGACGGGGGATAGGGTAGAAAAACGGAAAGCCGAAAGCGGAATGCCGAAATAACGTCGGAGCAAGGCGTTCGTTTCGGCATCAAGTCCTTATTTTTGTACATCAGATCGACCTCCCTGGCGGAACCCTCCGCCAGTACACATTCAACAACATGAGAGGCGCGCGCGGATTTCGTGCAGATCGCGAGAATGGTAAAAGTACAGTTATACTCTTGCACTTAAGCTTTTGGATTGGTAGGATGGGAGATTCAGCGGACAGAGGGGGAAGCGGTGAAAAATCGAGCAATCTTATCGGTCGTCGCGTTCCTGTTGTCCGGGATGGGGTGGGTCCGTGCGGAGTTTACGCCAGGGCATATCTTTGTCTCGGGTCATGCGGGCAAGCACTGCGCTGGGCCTTTTGAGCAATATCCAGGAGATCGGATTTGGGAGATTAACCCGGAGACGGGAGAAGTCAGTCTTTTCATCGAGCTGCAGGACGAGTGGTGCGGTGGAATCATGGCCCTTGCGTTTACTCCCGACGGCACGCGCCTTCGGGCCGTTCAGCGCTTGGCGAATCGCATCATCGAATTGGACTCCGAGGGCAATCTGTCATTGCTTTACGACGGCAGCGATGCCATCGCTCTTCCGTTTGGCCGTAGTTGCATTGCTTACGATAGGCAGAACAACTTCTACGTGGCCGGATTTGATCGCATCGTGCGCTTTGCCGCTGGTTCAAACGTAAGTGAGATCTATGCTGACCGGGTCTCGGATCCGTTGATTAGAGAGACAGGCGGCGGAATAACAATAGATGCCGCCGGTGATCTTATTTTGCCGGTTTTCACGGATCAGGGTTCTTCAACCCGAGCAGAGTGGTGCGCTTTCAAGGGCCACATGACGGTTTGCTGCTTGAGGCGTTTCCATTGGGAACCGAGGCTTCTAGCATAATAAGTGATTCGTGTGGGAATATATTCCTGGGCGTGGTTCCTTACCCCATCACCGAGCAAACGCGGGTCTATCGCTATACACATGGTGATATCGCCACGAAGCAATTAGTTGCATATTTTCCACAAGAAATTCATGTAGCGATGGCGCTCGATCCAACCGAGTTCTTTCTTTTTGTCGTCGGTGAATCAGGGAAGGTATACCGGGTATCGACACAAGACGGAACTTCGGAACTTGTGGCAACAATCATAGGGGGGCCTTTTGGCGAGCAAGGTAATGGAATCGCTGTCGTCCCGGTTCAAGGGCAACCCTACGGATTTACCCCTTGTCCCCCCCCCGATTCCGGCGATGACATTCTGGGGGATGTTGCATTTAACCTTGATATTGTTGATTGCGGCGAAGGTGACGATGCGGAAATCACTCCATGCATAAGGCTTGCCCGTCCTGCCTTGACTTCGCGTTATTTTGGCAGCGGCTTGAGAGCCAGGAAAAGCTCGTCAAGCTGCTTTTGGGAGACCGGGCTGGGAGCGCCGGTCAGGGGGCAGGTGGCGCGCTGGGTCTTGGGATAGGCGATCACGTCGCGCAGGCTTTGCGAGTTGGTCAGCAACATGGCCCAGCGGTCGAGACCGAAGGCGATGCCGCCGTGGGGAGGGGCGCCGAAGCGGAGCGCATCGAGCAGAAACTCGAACTTCTCTTTAGCCTCTTCTGGCGAAATACCCAGCAGTGAAAAGACCTTCTTCTGCACCTCGGAGCGATGGATACGGATGCTTCCGCCGGCCATCTCCGTGCCGTTGAGCACGAGGTCGTAGGCCTTGTCGCGGACCTTGCCGGGGTCGGTTTCGAGAAGCGGGATATCCTCGTCGAGCGGGGCGGTGAAGGGATGGTGAGTACTATCCCATCGCTTTTCGTCTTCGTTCCAGACGAGCAGCGGGAAGTCGATCACCCAGAGTAAATTCCACTTGTCGTTGGGGATGACTTCGAGAATTTGACCGAGGCGTCCGCGAATGTGGTTGAGGTACTTGGCGACGTCCGCACAGGTTCCGGGCATGAAGAAGATCGTGTCGCCGACCTTGGCCCCGACTTTTGCGCAGAGCCTGGCCGCTATGGGTTGGATGAACTTGGCGATTCCGGTTTGGAACTCGATACCGCTCCCGCCTTGCGCCACCTTGGCAATGGGCAGGCCGGAGCCGCCGATGCCTTTGATTTCCTCGGTTAGCCCGTCGGTAATTTTGCGGGTGAGCTTTTCGCCGCCGGAGGCGACGATGCACTTGACCACGCCGCCTTTCTCGAGGGCGTCCTTAAATACATTGAAGTCCACTTCGCGGGCCAGGTCGGTGATGTCCTGGAGTTCCAACCCGAAACGAGTATCCGGGCGGTCGATGCCGAAGCGTTCCATGGCCTCATGCTCCGTCATGCGCGGCAGCGGCAACGGGATGTCGATGTTCAGCGCCTCCTTGAAGATGCGCTGGACGCAGCCTTCGACCATGCTCATCACGTCTTCGCGCTGGACGAAAGCCATCTCCATGTCGAGCTGCGTGAACTCCGGCTGGCGATCGGCGCGCAGGTCCTCATCGCGGAAGCAGCGGACGATTTGGGCGTAGCGGTCGAAGCCGGCGATCATGAAAAGCTGCTTGAACAGCTGCGGCGACTGGGGCAGGGCGTAGAAGCTGCCGGCGCGCACGCGCGAGGGAACCAGATAATCGCGAGCGCCTTCGGGCGTCGACTTGGTGAGGAAGGGGGTTTCGATTTCGAGGAAGCCGTTGTCGTTGAAGAATTCGCGGATTGCGCGGGCGATCTTATGCCGGGTGCGGAAAACATGCTGCATTTCCGGGCGGCGGAGGTGGAGAAAGCGATAATGCAGGGCGAGTTCTTCCCCGGCCTCGAAGTCTTCGTTGACCTGGAAGGGCAGGGGGTCGCACTTGCTGAGGAGTTCGACTTCGGTGACTTCGACTTCGATTTCGCCGGTGGGGATTTTGGGGTTGACCCACTCGCCGCGGCTGAGCACCTCGCCCGTGATTGCGATGACGTATTCATTGTGCAGGTGCCTGGCGACCTCGTGAGCGTCTGCGTTCTGGGCGGTGAATCGAAGCTGGGTGATGCCGGTGTGGTCGCGGAGGTCGATGAAGGTCATTCCACCGTGATCGCGGGAGGAATTGACCCAGCCGGCGAGGGTGACTTTCTTTCCGACGTCGGCTTTGCGAAGCTCGCCGCATCGGTGGGTACGCTGGTTATAGGCTACGGGCACAAAACTCTCCTTTTGGGATCTCAACTATGAGGCAAGTTGTAGGCTGCGAAGTGCACAAAATCAATCCTGCAAATCACGCGGAAGGCTGATACAATATCGCTATGCCTCGGGTGTATTTGGAAACAAGCTTTGTAAGCGCTTGCATAACTACGAGGTCGAGCCTGCGCAGCACCTACGAACGAGAAGTAAGTTTGCTCTGGTTCACGAAGGAAGCACATGCATATGAGAAGTTTGTTTCCGATGAAGTCCTCAATGAATTAGCCCATCCGTCGTATCAACGAAGCCATGAAGCGCTCAAGTTTATTCATGACATACCGGTTATCGCCATCACGGATGAGATGGTGCAACTCGCTTCTGTTTTCGTCGATCGAAAAGTGATGCCTCATCCTGTGGCCGGGGATGCCCTTCTCGTCGCTACGGCTGTTGCGGAGATTGACTACATATTAACCTGGAATGTTCAACACCTCGCGAACCCCAACAAAGTACTTCATCTCAATGCCGTATGTGCTGAACATGGCTATTTAGCGCCTCGAATAGTGCGCCCCGACGATCTAACGGAGTTGGAACGATGACGAGCGGAACGGAAAAGCGAATACCATTGGGCGAGTCGGTGGTGGGTGAAGTTCGGGCTATCCGGACAAGAATTGATGAGAGTGTTGGGTACGATGTGAAAAAGTTAGCCGATGAGGCTCGCCGAAATGGTTCCGAGATACGGAAGGAATATGGGATGCAGGAAGCCGACTTATCGAATGGCCGCCCCAATAAAATCCGCAATACCTAGCCAATTCACATGCTTTCTAAGCAATTCGACGCGGTTTTGATCGATTTTTACGGCACTATCGCCGCCGGGGACCGGGAGGCGGTGGAGGCCACATGTGGCACTATCGTTACAGCTTGTAAGTTGTCTATATCCCCAGCGGAGTTCGCGGTCGCCTGGGGCGAGCGGTACTTCGGCGTGGTGGCCGAGAGCAGCCATGACGCTTTTCGGACCCTGTACGAGTGCGAAATGACGAGTCTGGCCCAGATGTTTGATCAACTGAAAGTCAAGGCCGACCCGGCGCCATTCGTGGCGCAGCTCGAAGCGTATTGGCGGAACCCGCCGATTCATGCGGACGCCGTGGAGCTACTGGACGAGCTCAATGTGCCGGTGTGCGTAGTTTCCAACGCGGATACGGAGCCGCTTGAGGCCGCCATCAGGAAACATGGGCTGCGATTCAATGCGGTGGTCTCATCCGAGGCGGTGCGGTCGTACAAGCCCGACGGGCATATTTTTCGGCAGGCGCTGGACCGGATGGGGGTTAAGGCTTCACGAGCCCTTCATATTGGCGACTCGTTGCACAGCGACGTGGCCGGGGCTCAAAAGGCGGGGATTACGGCGGCATGGATCTGTCGGGAGGATCGCATCCACGATATCGGGCGATGCACGCCCTGCCACATGTGCTCGAGCCTGACGGAATTAAAACGGCTATGGGCATAAAATGTTTTTGTTTGTAAGCTTGAAAGTAAGATTTGACCGGAAAATCGCGAAAAGTCTACTATTTTCACGGAAGCAAAATGCGCGCCGGGCACAATGAAAAAAGGCTGGCACCGGCGCGCAGGAGAATTCAAATGAGAATCGGCAGGAAGATGGGTTTTGTGGCGGCCTTATTTGCCGCCGGGTTGGTCTCGATTCCCGAGCAGGCACACGCTCAACGGGAACAGCGATCGAAGGGAGGGGGCGCGACGCGCATGTCGTCGTCACGAGGATCACCTTCGCGTAGTTCGATGCGCAGCGCGCCCACGAGTTCGAAGTCGTATTCATCGGCTCCGAGAATGAGCTCGGCCCCGAGAAGTGCACCGGTTGCGCGGTCTGCGCCGCCCATGCGCGCCGCACAGTCTGCACCGAGTACGGCGTCGCGCATGTCGAGCCCGCGCCCGGTTCCGTCGGCCCGCCCGCAGACGTACAAGTCGCAACCGACTTATGCTTCTCGGCCAGACTATCGCGCTCCCTCAACGACGCAGCGGAGCGCACCGGTCCAGCGGAGCATTACGAGCCCAAGCAGATCGTCCACCTTTGCAAGTCGTGAGTCGCTTTCGCGGACGCCGTTAACGCGGGTTCCATCCGACTCTGCCTCGCGCTTTACGCCGCGCAAGAGCGGACCAGGCGACACGACGAGCCGCACATTTGGGGATCGCCGGTGGAGCGGGGGGGACCGGTATGATGGCGATCGTTATTCATCGAGGTATGACCGCGGCGGGTGGTATGGCGACCGCTATGGGTCGCGTTATGGGTATGGGTACCGACATGGGTACCACCGTTATCCCCATTACCATGACCGCTACCATCGCCATTATGGGGGCTATGGATATTACGGATGGTACAGCCCGTACTACCGGCCGGCGTACGTCTACGCGTATCCGTACTTCGTGCCCACTTTCAGCTTCGGCCTGAGCTTCTGGGACACGCCGGATTATTACGCGGCTTACTACTCTGAGCCGGCCGTGGTTTACACGCAGCCCACGACTATAGTGGAGTCGCCGACCTATTACAGCGCGCCGGCGCCGTACTACGCCGACTCAGGTACGACGTATGTGCAATCCGAGACCTACGCGGCTCCTGTCGAAACCGGGACGACGTACGTTGAGAGACGCGTAGAGACGCAATACGGCACAGCCGGCACTTCCACGGTGACCACTGCGCCTCCGACCATTGGTATGCCGCCGACCGCGCCTCCGGCTTCTGCGCCGCCGGGTTCACAGCAGCCGGCTCCGCAGGGAGAAGCCCCCGTTAAGCAGCCGGATCAGCGCGTGTTGGCGGCTGTTGGGCGGGGCAACGAGCACTTTGGCGCCGGGCGGTATGCAGAGGCGCGCGCTGCTTATGGCGAGGCCATGGGCATCGACGATACGGACGGTGTGGCCATGTTGCTGTTCGGTCTGGCCAGTTTCGGCGAGGGCGATTTTGCGACGGCCGGAACGGTTACGTTGCGGGCGCTCGATGCGACGCCTGATTTGATTTACTACCCCTTCAACGTGAAGGCACTGTATCGCAGTCCGGAGAAGTTCCAGGAACATGTCAATGCTCTGGCTCGCCGCGTGGACGCCGATCCGGGGGACGATCAGGCCAGGTTCCTGCTGGGGTACATGTGGTATGCCAGTGGCGACGCTCAAAACGCCAAAGTCGTTTTTGAGTCTCTGGCAACCAACAGGCCGTCGGAGGAGCTGTATCCGGCGCTCCGAGATGCAGCGGCACAGGCGATTGAAATGATGGCTAAGCAACCGCAAGGGGCTCCGGCTCAGTCGGCTCCGTAAGGTGGACCCATTCAATTGGTGATGATGGAAGGGCGAGGTTCCGCGAGCCACGGCTCGGCAGGAGCCTCGCCCTCCTGCTATTGCCTGGCTGCGGATCCACAGTCCCGGCGCGCCGGGATCGCCGTCCCTTTTTTGGCGACTCTTCACACTTTCGTGTGCACCCACCGGCCTTGGTGGTATCGGATGACGGCGCCGACGGCTCGCCAGATCATGTCGCCGAACATTCCCACCCAGGCTCCCATTAGCCCGCCGTTGAGGACGATGCCGAAGAGATATCCAAGCGGGACTCGGACGCAGAACGCACCCGCCAGGGAAATGAGTAGCGGATACCGCGTATCGCCTGCGCCGCGCAGAGCCGCGATGTAAACGATGGATGTGGCGAGGAGGGGCTGAAGCAGCGCCAGGTAACGAAACGGCCTGGTTCCGACTTCCTGCACCAGCGGATCGGTGCTCATCAGCCGGTAGATTTGCGGGGCAGCAAGAAAATAAACCAGGCCAAGCACCGCGGCCAGCATGCCGCATTGGAGCACGCCTTCGTTGCCGGCGCGGATGGCCCGACGGATGTCTCCGGCTCCGAGAGATTGTCCGACCATCGTGGCAACGGCGGCTCCCAATGCAACCGCCGGCAGATAGGTAAACGCTTCGAAGCGAACGGCAATAATGTGCGCGGCGAGGTAGGCTTCGCCCAGCGGATTGGGTGCGAGACGGGCGATGATCAACAGGAAGATAAACTGACCGGTCCACATGACGGCCCCGTCTGCGGCTGCGGGAAGACCAATTCGCACGATGCGGGTTGCGCTTTTCAGATGGAAGGTCATCTCGCAAAGGCGAAGCTGAAGGCCGGATCGCCCGCGGATCAGGATGCCGATAATCAAGGCCGCGCCCACAAATTGCGCGATCACGGTACCGGCAACGATGCCATGAACACCGAGTTGGGGAGCGGGACCCAATCCGTACATGAACACCACCGAGAAGAAAGCGTTCACTACGTTCATCACCGCGAACACCAGCATGGGAATTTTCATGCGGCCAATGCCGCGGAATGCCGCGCTGGCAACGATCGTCGTGCTGACAAACAGGTGGCCGATCGACTCGATGCGCAAGTATGCAACCGTAATATCGTAGGCCTCGCCGGTCATTTTGAAGGCGGTTGCGAACAACGGTGCAGCCAGAAAATTCAAGACTGCGATAATGCAGCCGAACACTGCTGCCAGCGTGATTGCCTGATTTGCGAAATGGTTTGCCTCCGCGTGGTTGCCGGCCCCCTGGGCGCGGGAGACCAGGGCGCTGGCCCCGATTCCCACCAGCATGACCAGCATGGAGACCAGCCAGGTGACGTAGGCCGCGACGCCGACGGCGGACGTGGCCGTAGCGCTGATCTGCCCGGCGAGGAATACGTCGACGAGTCCCACGAGCGTATTGAGGATCTGCTCGGTCAGCACGGGGAGGGCGAGAAAAAAAAGGGTGCTCCGAGGCGGGCCGGTGAGAATGCGGGCAGTATTGGGGGACACTAATTGCAAGCAGGCGGAGCGTAGCGGCTAGGTAGAGCGCGTCAAAAGCATGGGCGGGCGTCGCAGGCGATAAGCTTACATGGACGCAGTTCTCACAAGGGCTATACTGGTATGCGGGCCCCGGGTGGTATGCCCAACCCCAGCTTCATCGGGCGCGGGCATGACTGCCGAAACGCATGGCGGTCCCGGCACGCCGGGACGCTTGGCCATGCCACCCGTTCCAGACTTTGTATCAAAGGTGCTTTAATCAATGGGAATCGCCACATCGCCTCCGCCAGTCGCCGCTGAATCCTCAAGCAAGAGCGGCAATGTCTTTATGATCGTGTTACGCGTGTTCTTTGTGCTGGCGCTCATCGCGGTGGGCTGGAGTTTTACGGCCGAAGCTGAGAGCAGGGCCCGAACTGGAGCGGCGCCGATCCCGCTGTCGGCCGACCTGGTGATGATCGGCTGCGTGGGAGCGGCCTTCGTCGTGATCGCCCTGGACATTTTTGTGCCGCGCAAATCGCTGGCGACAATTTCCGGGCTGTTCTTCGGACTTATCGTCGGGATGGTGATCGCCTACGGCCTGTCGCTCATCGTTGATTTGCTGGCGTCGAACAACACGTCCGGGGTGGTTTCGCCGGTCATTCCCACCCTCAAGCTGGGGCTGGGCGTGGTGTGCTGTTACATGGCGGTGAGCTTTATATTGCAGACCAAGGACGATGTGCGCTTCGTCATTCCGTATGTTGAATTCGCCAAGGAGATGAAGGGGGCCAAGCCGTTCATTCTGGATACTTCGGTCATCATCGACGGGCGCATCGCGGATATTTCCAATACCAAGATCATCACGTCCGAGCTCATCGTTCCGCGTTTCGTGCTGCAAGAGCTTCAAACCATCGCCGACAGCAGCGACAAGCTCAAGCGTGTTCGCGGGCGTCGCGGGCTGGACATGCTCAACAAGCTGCAGAGCAACGAGCACATCGAGATTCGCATGCTCGACGTGGTCCCCGAGCGCAGCGCGGAGAACGCCGGCGTGGACGAAATGCTCGTCGATCTGGCCGTGCAACTTAGCGGCAAGGTGGTCACCAACGACTACAACCTCAACAAGATCGCACAGCTTCGCGGCGTGCCGGTGATCAACATCAACGACCTGGCCAATGCACTCAAGCCTGTCGTGCTTCCCGGCGAAACCATGTCCGTCAAAGTGGTCAAGCCCGGCGAGGAAGCGGGACAAGGCGTGGGCTACCTTGAAGACGGCACGATGGTTGTCGCCGAAGGGGCACGTGACCGCCTGGGCGAGATGGTCGAGCTAACGGTCACCAGCGTGCTGCAGACCTCCGCCGGCCGCATGATCTTTGGCCGCATTGACGGCGTTGCCTCCGCCTCAGACCGCCGCCGCTTCCGCCCACCGGACAAGACTCCCACCTGAGCTCGGGCAGATTTTTCTCTCGCAGAGGTGCGGAGTCGCAGAGGGGGAATGCACCCGCCGGATTAAAGGCCCAAGTCTTTTTTCAGCCAAAAAATGACGTTCTAGTTTTTCTCTGCGCCTCGGCGAGAGATTCCTCTCCGGCCTATCTTTTTGCTCCGGCAAACTTATATTATTTCCCGTCGAACCAAGGAGAATAAGCAATGGCCAAATTCGCTGTCATCATCCCTGCGGCCGGGAAGGCCGAACGGTTCGGAAACGAAAAGAAAACGTTCGCCAAGCTTGACGGCAGGCCGCTTTTTCTGCGAGCCATTGAATTCTTCATGAGCCGCGCGGACGTGGTACAAAAAATTCTGGCCGTCGCTCCCGAAGACGTGGCCATGGTGAAATCGACCTACGGGGCCAACCTGGGCTTCATGGGTGTGAAACTTGTCGAAGGCGGGGCTGAGCGGAGCGACACGGTCGAGGCTGCACTCCGTGCGATCGTGCCCGAGGCCGAATACATCGCGATTCACGACGCCGCCCGGCCATGCGTTTCGTACGACCGCATCGATGCGGTTTTCGAGGAGGCGGTGAAGTCCAGGGCCGCAATCCTTGGTGTCCCGGTGACCGCCACGCTCAAGCGTGTCGCGGGATCGAACTTCATTACGGAAACCGTGTCTCGAGAGGGGCTGTACGAAGCCCAGACGCCGCAAGTCTTCCGCCGCGATGTGCTGGAAAAGGCTTACGCGCGGTTGACGCCGGAATCACGCCGATCGATTACTGACGACGCTCAGGTGGTAGAACTATCGGGTCACTCCGTGGCCGTCGTTTTCGGCGATTCGATGAACATCAAAGTCACGACCAAGTCGGACCTCACTCTTGCAGGAGCGATATTAAAGGCTCGTCCCTCACGTCCCGTTCCCAAGATCGGCGCGTTCGAAGAAGCGCAATGGTAATGCGTTTTGAACGCCCGGCGGTCAAGGCCCGCCCTACAAATGGGCGCTCAGGGTTCGTACACCGCGGGGCGAAGTGGAGCGGTTTCGGTGGCGATGTTCTCCACAATCGAAGACGCCTGAAAACGGATCGGGCGCGACAGCCAGCCTGCCAAAGATAGGCCCACGGCATAGAGGAGCAGGAACACGCTGAAGGCGCGATACTCGGCGGTCATGTAGACGATGAACGAGGTCAGTGAATAAAGGCCCAATCCGATCTCGATCATCCACATTTTGCTGTGGAGCACGTTGTAGCTCGATTGACGAGAAAGCACTCCGACGCTGCCCGATTTTGGCGTACGAATGAATTCGCCGCCGCGCAGGGTTAGGCCGCGCAGGACGGCCAGCGAATTGTTAACGCACAGCCCGCACCCCAGTATCATCATTCCGGGAATCGTGCGCAGTCCGGTTGTCCATTTTCCGCTGAGACTGTGGCGGGCGTAGATATACACAAGTGAGGGGGCCAGGGCCGCGAAATAGATGAGGCCCCACGCGAACCAGGCCCACTCCGCAAACAGTCGCGCGTCGGCAAATACGAAGAGCATCGGTCGGGCGACCAAAGCAAGCAACAGCATCCACATCGAGACGGAGTAATGCGTGAGATGGAGAGTTGCCTCAATTTTTTCGCCGAAGGAGACCGGCGAGCGCCAGATGCGCGGCAACAGTTTCCGAGCGACTTGGATCGAGCCGGTGGCCCAGCGGCGCTGCTGGCTCTTGAGGGCGTTGACGGTGCCAGGTAGTTCGGCCGGGCAGGCGAGATCCAGGCAGTAGTCTAACTTCCAGCCGGCGAGCTGCGCGCGATACGACAGGTCAAGGTCTTCGGTCAACGTGTCGCCGCTCCAGCCTCCGACCTTGGGGTCGTCGATCGCCGCCTTGCGCCACAGCCCAGCGGTGCCGTTAAAGTTCATCATCAGGCCGTTCCAGGCCCGGGCGCCTTGTTCGATGGCAAAGTGCCCGTCAATTCCGAGCGACTGCGCTTCGGTAAGCCAAGACTCATCCTGATTCAGGTGGGCCCAGCGACCTTGCAGGCAGGCGAGATCGCCGCGCGAGTCGATAAGCGGGACGGCCGTGCGCAGGAATTCTGCCGGAGGTACAAAATCGGCGTCAAAGATAGCGACGTATTGGCCTTTCGCGGTCAGCAGCCCGTGAGCCAGCGCACCGGCCTTGTAACCTTCACGAGTGGGCCGACGCACAACGGAAATGTCCACGCCGCGAGCCCGCATGCGCGTTGCGATGTCATCGACGAGTGAACGAGTGTCGTCGTCGCTATCGTCGAGTACCTGGATTTCGTGCCGGCCTTGCGGATAGTCGATGGCTGCGGTGGCATGGAGAATGCGCAGGATAACGT
>JBKJYI010000438.1:0-6382 GCA_046715855.1 Phycisphaerae bacterium | reverse complement strand
CTCGAAACCGTCATGGGGCACCTGCGCCGCGCGGGCTCAAAACTCGAAATTTGCGAAACCACGCAAAGGGGGCAGGCAGAGACTGCCATACGCGAGGCGTGCCGCGCGGTAGCGCCGCCGGAAGTGGTGGTTGCCTGCGGGGGCGATGGAACTGTGCAGGAAGTCGCGGCCACGCTGGCAGTCATTCGGCGGGAGATGGGCGATTCATGCCCCTCTATGGGGCTGGCGCCCGCCGGGCGATGCAATGACTTTGCACGGGCCATGGGGATTACGCCGGATGCCGAGGCGATTGCCCAGGCGTTGCTGCGCGGAGAGCCGCAATTTGTCGATCTGGGACGTGCGAACGGGCGGTATTTCTGCACGGTGGCCGCGCTGGGCGTTGACGCCGACGTATCCAGCTATGTGGACGCGATGCAATTGCCACTGCGTGGCACTGCGGCGTATGTGGTGGGTGCGCTTCGGGTACTGGCGAGCTATCGGCCCCGCTGGATGCGCATCGAGGGGGATTTCGGCGTCATCGAGCGCGAGCTCTTCATGGCCTCGACGGCCAACACGCCGGTGTACGGAGGCAACATGCGGATCGTCCCGCACGCCGATCCGGCCGATGGGGTTCTTGATTTGTGCCTCATCAACCCCGTCTCGCGGCTGAAAGCTTTCACCCTTTTGCCCAAGGTCATGGCCGGCAAGCACGTGGACATGCCCATCGTGCAATTTCATCGCTCACGATTTCTGAAAATCACCGCCGAGCCGATCATGGAAATGTGGGCTGACGGCGAGCGCCTGACTCATACCACGGTTTCGATCGAAGTGGTGCCAAATGCAATTCGCGTATTGAAGCCAGCTAAGCCGTAAGCTCGATTTTACCAACCGGTCGTCGCGGCCAGCAGTGCGAAGCCGCCGGCGAGGACGTAATCGACCGGCACGCGCAGATGGTCGAGCACGTTGCTGTAAAGAGCGATCACGAAGATGAGAAATCCGTAAGGCCGGATTGCGGAATAGAAGGGACCGAGTGTTCGCGGAAAGAGATGCTCCAGCACCCACGATCCGTCGAGGGGTGGAATGGGGATCAAATTGAAAAATGCGAGTGCCACGTTGACCA
This sequence comes from Phycisphaerae bacterium, assembly GCA_046715855.1. Taxonomy (GTDB): domain Bacteria; phylum Planctomycetota; class Phycisphaerae; order UBA1845; family UBA1845; genus CAZAMB01. Next base: position 5,283 of record JBKJYI010000438.1, on the reverse strand, counting down.
CGAAAGTGAGTTTGAGCAGCGTACAGGCGAGCCCGAAATAAGAGGCCAGCGGAAATCCCGTTGCGACCACCGGAGTGGCCAGACTGAATGAAGCCAAGTGATTGATCGTCGCCTCGGGCAAAACCATTCGGAGCGTGCAAGTCGCACCCAGAAGCAGGGCCATCGAGGCCGCAGCCAGCAAAAGATTCGAGCCGGGACCGGCCACCGAAATCAAAATATGTGCCCGACGATATCGCGGCAGCGTCTCCACGTAGACGGGCACCGGCTTGGCGTACCCGAAAAAGATAGGCGCCTTCGAGACGGCGAGAATAATGGGCAGCAGCACGGTGCCCACCGGATCAATATGGGCCAGCGGGTTGAGCGTCACGCGGCCTAGCGACCTGGCGAGACCGTCGCCCAGCCACCATGCGGTGATTGCGTGCGCGCATTCATGCACGCTCAGTGACAGCAGCACGACCAGGATGCCGCTGATGATCATGCCCCAGTTTTGCTCAGGTGATGCCGGGACGCTCACAAAGAGACTTGTATCCTTCAAGTCCGTTCCGTGCGTTCGATAGCTCCACGTCGCCAGCACGGATATGGCCAAGCCAACCACCAGAAAGACTGATGCGGCCAGGCACAGTTTTCGCGAATGCGACATGGCCGTCGTGCGGCGCACGCGAACTCGATGAAGAATCAATAGCGTCAAGGTGATGATTGCCGCCAGCCAGCCAACCACGGGAATGAAAGTCAGCGAGGAGCAAATGAGAGCCCACAGCGCGAGCGGCGAAATCTTGGGCCAGAGCACGCCCTGGTCGGCCGCTGGCGGAGCGGTTCGTTCCGGGGCGGCGCTCAATACGTCGTTTGTCGGCGCTTGCTGGGTCGGGGGAGCGATCAAGGAGAGCAGGGGTGCGGCCTGCGACTCACTGAGGATGAACTGGACGCTCTGGGCAAAAGTTTCCACGCGCACGAGGTAGCCGGCCTGATAGCGGGCAACATACAAATCGAGCGGCCAACGATCGCGCGGAAGATCGATCGTGGCCCCATCGCGCTCCAGTCGGATGTGCCCGGCGTCGAGCAGGACGTCGTAATCGTGGCCCTGCGTATCCTTCCAGCGCGCCGGAGCAATAGTCTGCGAATCGTTCATTGGTCGAATTCGTCTCCGCGAAAACTGCTGCCGAGATAAATTGATCGAACCCGTTCGTCGCGGATGATTTCGCGCGGCGACCCCTCGGCCAGCTTGTGGCCTTCATTGATGATGTAGCTTCGGTCGGTCACTCGCAGGGTCTCGCGGACATTATGATCGGTGAGCAGGATCGCAATTCCGCGATCGCGTTTCAAGCGCAGAATTTCAACCTGCAAGTCTTCAACCGCCTTGGGGTCCACGCCGCTGAAGGGTTCATCGAGCATGATGAGTTTGGGTTCGGTCACCAGGGCCCGGGCGATTTCCAGCTTGCGGCGCTCCCCGCCCGAGAGCGTCCGCGCCAATTGCTTTCGCTGCGTCGCCAGCCCGAATTGCTTGATGAGCTGTTCGGCTCGATCCTTGCGTTCGGCGCGCGACAGCTGCATGGTCTCGAGGATGGCGATCAAATTATCTTCGACGCTCAGCCGCTGAAAAACGCTGGGCTCCTGCGAGAGGTAGCCCATGCCAAGCTGGGCCCGCTTGTACATGGGCATGAGGGTGACGTCCTGGCCGTCGAACACCACGCTGCCGTCATCGGCGTCAATAATGCCGACGGTCATCCGAAACGTCGTGGTTTTTCCGGCTCCGTTACGGCCCAGCAGGCCGACGATTTCGCCGCGCATGACCCTGTAGGAAAGCTGATCCACGACAGGCCTCCCGTCATAGCGCTTTACCAGGTTGCGGGCTTCAAGCAGGGGCTGTTGTGGCGGCATTGGTCTAACGGTTCAACCCAGCAGGTGACGAGGGACGTGCGACGCCCGACTCGGAAACGAATTGTTACCATAGAAGTCGAGCGGGCGAAAGTTTGCGTTGATCGGGTGCCGTGCCCAAGCCCAGCCTCACCGGGCGCCGGCATGTAACGCCGTCCAAAAATCATGGCGGCGCTTCGCTTGGCCCTGCCACGCATGCGGCTGGGGCGGCACTGCCGACACGGCAGTGGCACACGCATCGTTCCATCCGACCTACCGAATCCAACGCATGCGGCCCACGTCCGGGATCAGTCCGAAGCGGTTGAGCAGGGGCAGCCAGTCGATCCGGTGCCCTGAAGGCCAATAAACGAAGAAGGCCTTCCCGATAAGCTGATCGCGCGGAACCGTACCCAGTTGGAACTTCTCGCCGCGATCGCGCATGTGCGGGCCCACCACATCCCAGAGCCGCGAATCTTTGCTGGCCGCGGTGTTATCTCCCAACATGAAGAACTCGCCTTCCCGCAGCATGATCGGAGTCAGAGCGCTGCCCCATCCCAATCGCGGCGCCCACCGAAGCGAGTGCAGTACCGGCCCCACACGCGCCTCATGGTAGTAATGAACGTCCCGGTCAACGGCCAGGTGTGTGACTTCGAAGGATCCGCCCTCCGCATAAATTCGCGGCGGCACCCACGTCGAGTCGGCCGGCCCCTTTCGGAGTGCGGTCACGTTGGGAGCGTAATATGCAGGCGACTTGGGGTCGGACGAAGACGCTAGAACTTCGTCTCCGGCTACACGTATCGCAAGACGATAGTCCAGGTTTTCAAACTCTATCGCCGAGGGCTTTCCTGCCTGGAACGGAGCGATTTTTGTGGAGGCCAGAAACGGGCCAGCATCCGGGGTCTGCAACTCGCCCTCGCTCAACGTGATGGTGCCATCCATGTGGATGTTGGCCCAAAAAGTCCGTCGCCACTTGGTCAACCGCAGTCGCAATGCGCCCTGGCCATCGACAGGAGTAATGACCAGGCGGATACGCTGATCGGAAACAATGGGCAGTGCCGCGCTGCTGACGTTGTACGAATTGGCCGCGCGGATTTCCTTTCCGGCAAGCATCACGAAGTCCATCGGCTGATCGCCGGGCTCAAAGCTCAACCTCGCCCGCGAAACGTTCCACCCGGACTTTTGACCTTGGGCGGGTAGCCAGTGAGGCTGATAGGTGTCCAGGGTGCGCGGCGGGTGGTCGTGGTCGTATACGTTGAACCACAATACCTTTTGGGCCTCTTCGGTCTTGCGGGCGATTCGAAATTTCCTGTCGAGCTCGGCGAATGCCGCGTCCGAAATTGGCCCGAGCACGCCCTCTTGCTGACCGCTGACGAACAGATGCTTCTCGTGAATCTGTTTTTCAAACTCCGCCCGCGTCTCGGGGCTCAGCTCGCTTACCGGTACGGTGTAGACATCGCCGTCGATCACTGCCAATACTTCGTTGGGCACGCCAGCGCAGCGCTTGATGAAATTGGTGGTCCCATCGGACGGGTCTTTGAAAACGATCACGTCCCAGCGGGCGGGGTCGAGTCCCTTGCCTCCCAGGTCGAAAGGCCACTTCAAAACCAGGATGCGATCGCCCTTCTCCGGCAGCCCGCGGTCATCCTGAACTTGCAAGTCCCGGTTGACGTGGTTGCAGTTGGGGCAAAGAGCCACCGCCCCACTGCCCGTCACCATGCCGGCGCCCCGCTTGTCATCGGGGTCGCGGAGTCCATAGGCGAACTCATAGCCGCAGTCTTCGCAGATGATCGTGGCATGGGCCCCGTAGAGCGTCGGGGCCATCGACCCCGTGGGAATGACGAACGCCTCCACCACGAACGCGCGGAAGACGAAGGCCAGTACCAGGGCGATGACAATGGATTCGATGGTGTCTTTCATTCCTTCACGTGCATGTGATTTTGCCATCGATATTTCCGCGTGTTTATCGGTTTGGCCGTGGATGACCAGCCATTTCGCGCATTGTTACGGGGCGTCGTCCCGCAGGCAACTGATAGATGTCCTCGTTAATGATTCGGAACAAGGCATAGGTTATTGTCGCGGCAAACGCAAACCCAACTATTATTCGCAGAGCATCCCGATTTCAAGCTGAGACAGTCCCCGAGCCGCGCCCTCTTCGGTGAAGTCCGATGACCAGCCGCCCACCCGAATAAGGTAGCAGGCGCCTTCGTCGGCCGGGGTTGAAATCAGGCCGCCCGATTGAAACGATCCACAGGCGTCGTCGTCGCAGGCCAGCGGCGCCGCGTCCGCTTTATCCAGGCACGCACACGAAGTCTCATCGCCGCCATAAACGGCCAGAGTGGCGTCGTACTGCGTTCCCCGGCACATGGAGAGAGAAAGCGTTCCCGTGCACGGCGGCGTGTATCGAAACCAGATGTCGGCCTGAAAGCGGTTGGGCAAATCGAAGCCGCAGGCGGCACCCAAGATTGCGCCGTCCGTGGTGGCCAGCCGGTTGTCCCCCACCACTGCGCAGGAGTACACCGGTCCAGGGTGCGGAAGGCACGTTTCGCCAGGAAGGCAGTTCTGCGACGCAATCTCGCATACCCTGTCCCCTACTTCACCGGCCTCGCTGCCAGCGCATCTCCCTGTGCCACTTGCCGGGCTTTGATTCTCACAAACATCAATAGCGCTTTCGCAGTCATCGTTCACCGGCGCCGGACAACCCCCAAAGAGCTCTTCCAGATCGGCGCAACTTTGACCGGGAAAGGAAATCGCAGGCAAGGTACAGAGCGAAACATCCCCCTCCCCGCAAGACGCGCTTCCGCCTGCGGTGCAACAGGCGCCAATACTGGTCGGAGGCGGCGAACCATCGCATGGAAAAACGCCCACCCCGTAGGCATCGACGACGCCGTAGTATGCCAGCGCGAAGTACAGGCATTGCCGGAGATTCGAGTCGTCGATCGCGAAAGAGTCGTAGCAGATGCCGGTCATTCCGGTGTACAGCGAAAGGTCGCACGTCTCGCGCGGCTCTTCGCAAAACGCGTAGCACAGGTCGTGCTCCCGGCACGCGTCCGTGAAGCATACGCCCTGCATCGGGCAGTCCGTGACCAAGGCTGCCAGGGCGTTTCCGTCACCGCAGGTTTGCTGCTGACCCGCCGTGGCTAACTCCTGCCGAAAATTGGCCGACCAGCGTGACAAGAAATCCTCGCTGCAACCGGCATAAGGTAAGGCCAGCAGGAAGGCCGCTAATTGAATTCGTCGCGCGTCCAAGGTCCGCATTATAACTTTCGATCCGTCACACGCACTGCATTCGCGCCTGTAAGCAGTTGTCGGGAAAATCGTTGGAACCATTCCCCATCTACAGCGCCCGATAACGGTGATGCGAAGTGAATATCAGGTGTGCCGATCCTCATTGACATGGCCCAGTCATACGAAAATACGTAGAGAGTTCACACG
>JBKJYI010000437.1:0-2555 GCA_046715855.1 Phycisphaerae bacterium | reverse complement strand
GGGCAATTCCCGCCTAAAAACCTGCCGGATCCAGGCGCAAGTAGGGACCCCAATGCGGCGGGGAAGTAGGCATGAGCGCCTATTCGTCCATGAGGTCGATTTTCCTACCTGCCCCGCGTGCTCAGCTGCCATCGGGAGCACCCAATCCCTACGGGTCACACGAAAAACGGAATGAATCATCCAAGTCGAGGGGAAGAATCAGCGAACGGATGTTCAGGTCGAATGAGTTTGAGCAGAGTTCCGCCCGATCGTTCGCATTATCCACAAGCCGTTCATCGTATTCCGCGTTGAAAACGGGCTTGCCCCTCTCGATGAAAATAGTGAGCAGCTCGCACTCATCGAACTCGTGACATTCTTCGTTCAAAGCGAAGTCGAAGTAATCCACCAGTTGCGCGAGTTGATCAAGATCGTTCTTCAACCCTACAGCAAGACCGCGAAGGTGCGCCTCGTTTGCGAGGAAGCGATTGAATGCGAGTTGATCGGCAGCTGTCAGCGGGAATCCCGTATCGTTGGCATAACCATCAACGTTGTCAGGTTCTACGCCATCGCATCCTCGACCCGCCGCGTAATCCAAGCGTTGACGCATGATTCGATGAACGATTGCCGACCGGATGTCCAGCCAACGTTCGTCTTCAAATCCATCGAGCGTCTCTCCGAGATCGCCAGGTTCAAACTCAGCGGCGTCATCGCGAAATGATTCGTATGAGCCGGCGGAAAAATAGCAGATCACCTTGCGCCCGGCCGCTTGCAATTCGTTGAACACGTCATCGGGAGCATCGAAAAGGTCTATGTCGTACACCTCCACGTCGTAGGCGGTGTTAATCTCACCATCCGTTGCCGGTTGAAGCTGCCACTGCCAGGTGGCCTGCACACTCGGCCGATACCAATCGCCTTCAGCTACAGGCGGTACGCTGGGATCGAGTGGATTGCCGGAGCCTAGTCCATCGTCATCGCCGCCGTTTGCAACGAAAGGGGTGCAGCCTATGGGGGTCATCGCTGCGGCAGAAGCTAAGCACAAAAGTAAAACCAAGCCACGTCGCTTTCGTAACTCGGCACCGACTTCACGAACAACAGAAAATGCCTCGCAAAGCACGTTTTTCATTCCGAAGCCTCCACCCTCATCTTTTAAAAACGCTTATCGAGTAAAAGACCCGAGACGGCGTTTGAATCGTCAGCCACGTCCAGGGTATCCTACACGCTTGGCTACTTAGGAGGGAACGCACAATGGCAGATAGTTGCAACCTGCTGATCAAAATTTCGCGCGCCGACTTTCACGAGTTCAAACTAAGAGACAACGGGTACAGCATCGATGCCGACCACGGAACAATTGTGGAAGCTTCTCATTGCGATGCTAAGGAGGGCGGCCGCGAACAACGCGACTACCTTGAAGCGAAAGGGGTCATCTTTCTCGGTTCTCACGATACTGCGGCCGATTACGGTTGCGCCGTGTTTGCTTCGGATGGCGAAAGAAGCGCTGAGTTTGAGACGGACCGCGACGGCACTTATCTGGTTCCGGCTGATACCGAAGGGGTCATTGATCAAAGCGCCTTGGATAGGCTTGGTGAGTTTATCCCATTCCGCAAGGCGGTAGCCACCAAGATGGGCCTTTGTACGTGCTGCGAGCTGCCCCCCGCAAAGTGCCGCTCATCGAAGCGGTAGGCGGTCCCGTATCTGCCTCAGGCACGTTTCCTAATCGCTTGCTGAGATGGAAAGCTTAGCGCCCGTGCGGTTTCCGATGGCAGCGGCTCTATTTTGAGCACCAAGAACTCGTGTGCCGTGGCGCATAACTTTAGTCCCGCTTCGGCACGGAAACCGTCACGCATGACTCACAGACTGGCATTGTGGTGCAGGAGGACGGCGCGGTTATGGCCGTGCCCGTAGACGAGTTGAAGCTGGCCGAATGAAAAAAGCCCGGCGGGGGTTTCAATCCGACCGGGCATTTGGAGGAGGTTTAGAAGGTACTGGAATTAGAGATTTGGCGAATGAATCCCGTATGAGTTTCCATGTCACGGTCACCCCGCCGCGCGGGGAGCTTTTGGGCCGCGGAGAATTGAGGTAAACAATTGCGCGAATCGAATGATCTCCATGAAATGGTCTTCATTCGAAGGATTGCGTTCGAAACTCATTTCGACGAAGTTTTCGACCGGAAAGGAAGTGAGCGTTTATGCTTTGGACGGTTGCGGTAATTTTGATCATTCTTTGGCTGTTGGGAATGGTCACCTCTTACACGATCAGCGGCTTCATCCACCTGCTCCTGGTGCTAGCGATTATTGTCGTATTGGTCCGAGTCATTCAGGGACGCCGCCCGCTTTGATGCGGTTGCGGCGATTAACGTGGTTCGAACGAAAGGAAAGTTATATGAAGCGATTGCGGAGAATATTGCTCCTGTTGGCACTCGGAATTACGGTGACTTTCGTGCCCGGCGCGGATTGCGATAATGACAACGATGATTGCGAGTTCCTCTGCGACAGTGACGACTAACTCAGCCTTGGGTGTAAACCAGCACCGCCTTACACCCGGGAAGTAAAATGCAGGGCTACGGGGCGAAATTGGGT
>JBKJYI010000436.1:0-7157 GCA_046715855.1 Phycisphaerae bacterium | reverse complement strand
GGCTCTGGCTCTGGCTCTGGCTCTGGTTCCGGCTCCGGTTCGGCAGTGACGATTAGGGTCGTGCACGTCTGGATCGTCTGGAACAGCCCGTCACTGGCGGTGAGTGTAAATGTAACCTGACCCGACCTCAACGCTTCGAACGAAGTGTCGGCCCGCTCGGCATCGGCTATTTCGACGCGGCCGGAGGGTTCAGCTTCCCACAGATAGGTGGAAATCGCACCGGTGTTGGCCTCATTCGCAACCAATTCGCCAATGCCGTCTACTTCGATGGTCGCAGAACAACGCGGACTAGTGGTGATGCGACCACAGCCCAAAAAAGAAACTAGGGTGACAGCCAGCAAATGAAGATGACGATGTCTCATGAGTATTCAAACTGCGTACAGGTCTCACATATTGATATTCTCGCCTTGGATATGCACCGGGTCCATGGCAGCTTGCCCACGAATCGCGTGCGAAAGGCGATCGATCTGAACGTCCATCTCATAGCGATGAGTCTCTACGCGCATGATTTCGGAGTTGCACATCCCGACGCAAGCAAAGTGGCAATGCCCAGCAGTGATGGGCCTGATCTTTTCGCGTAGAAACCGGGCCGCTGGCCTGCTTCGACGGCGGGCGTTGCAAATGTGGCGGGACGAATCAAAGTCGGCTGCTCCAATTACCGATTGGTAATCGAATTCTTTGTTCGTGCAAGTAGGCGGCGTCAAAGTTCATCCGCCCGCTTGTGGCCTGAGCTTTCCTGGGTATACTCAAACCTTCCTTGACAAAAGCGAGGTTAAGGGAAGCATCACCGCGGTTAGGCGATCGACGGTTTACGCGGGGAGGAGTGGTGCGTTACGAAAGGATCTATGGCCAAAGCTGATGCCATCGAAGTAGAAGGAACGGTCGTCGCGGCTTTGCCCAACGCCATGTTTCGGGTTGAGGTGGACGCGGGTGGCGAAAAACACCACGTGCTTGCACACATTTCCGGCAAAATGCGAAAATATTACATCCGCATCCTGCCCGGGGACACCGTCACCGTGGAGATGTCCCCTTACGACCTGACCCGTGGCCGGATCACTTTCCGAAAGTGATTTCTGACCATGCCGCAGGACGCGTCCGCGTCGAATTCTGTTTTCAAATTGGGCAACCAGGCAATTGAGGTGCCCTTTCGGCCCGCGTGGGTCATGGGCATTGTGAACGTCACGCCTGATTCATTCAGTGATGGCGGCGAATATCTCGATCCCGCGCGGGCGGTTGATCGGGCCATCGAGCAGATCGAACAGGGTGCGCGGATCATCGATATTGGGGCCGAGTCCACGCGTCCGGGGTCGCTGAGCGTGCCTGGGGCCGAGCAAATCCGCCGCGCCATTCCGGTGATTGAAGCACTTCGATCGCAACAGGCAACGATCCCAATCTCGATTGATACTTGCATTGCAGAGGTGGCTCAGGCGGCCATTCAAGCCGGTGCAAATATAGTCAACGACACATCGGCCATGCGCGATGATCCGTCGATGGCCAAGGTGCTGGCGGAGTCGGGGGCTTCGGTCATTCTCATGCATCGCAAAGGAACGCCTCGCGACATGCAGCAGGGGGGCGGTCCGGTCTACGATGACATCATCGCGGAGGTGTTGGGCTTTCTGTCGGAGCGCGTCGAGTTCGCGGTTCAGAACGGCATCGAGCGGGCGAAAATCGCACTCGACCCGGGAATCGGATTTGGCAAGCGCGGTGCGGATAATATGATGATCCTCAACCACCTGGAAAAGTTCACACCGCTTGGCTGCCCCGTGATGATCGGGGCTTCGCGAAAGCGGTTTATTGGTGATCTACTTACTATCCCCGAGCCGCGCGATCGAGTGATGGGCTCAGTAGCATGCGCTGTATTGGCGGCTCTGCGGGGGGCTTCGATCATTCGGGCCCACGATGTTTTGCAAACCGTCCAGGCTATTGAAGTGGTTCACCGCATCGTTGCGGCCGGCGGAGCAGAAGCGACCCGGCCACCGCCATCAACAACGCCATGGTGACTGCGCCCCACTCGGAGACTGTGGGAATCGAGCCGCGGCATGCTGAGGGTACTCCCGGCGCTCCCGCACCGCTCCAGGCCAACACGAATCGCTGGCCATCGTTGCAGTCGATATCGTCGTCCGAGTCGAAGTCACCAAACTCGCAGCCTGGTTCATAGGGCTGGCCTTGCCCGCGGTAACAACCGTCAAACGTCTCCAAGTCGGAGTCGTCCACATCGCCGTCGTCGTCAAAATCGCCCTGCACGCTGCGAATTCCATGAGCGGAAGCGCAGGTTGTCGCATCGACGCAAATCAGAATTTCCAGTGCATCGATGTCGTCGTTTTCGCCGGCGAGGCCCAGGCTCAAAGCCGTCGTAAAGAGCTGGGCGGCTTGTCCGGGCGCAGCGATGAATACGTCCGCAGCCCCATTGGCGCCGGCGCCGGGAATCACCGCCAAAGAAGGGGAGGCAGGCGTGAGCGAGAAAAGGATTCGATCGGAGCCGTTAAAAACTCCGTCGGCGTTTGCGTCGAAAATCACGATGGCATCGACATCGTCGGTCGGTTGCAGGCCAAGCTGCGCGTAGGAGGCGTAAATCGAAATCTGCGCCAGCGCCAATCTGAAAATATGCGCACCGCTGGGGTTGGCCGACCCCGGAAGCGAACCAAGGGAAGGGGAGTTCGAGGTCGCCGAGTAGAACATTGCGGCTCCCGCATCGACGCTGGCCAATGCGTCCACATTGTCTTGGGGTTGGCCCACCGCCATGGAGCGGGCGTGAGTCTCCGGGCGCGCGGCGTAATCCGAACCGCCTTCGTCGTAATTGTTCTTCACCATGGTGTGGTTATCGAGAGAGGCTGCTGCACGACCAACCGGGCCCGAAAGATTAAACAGGCGCAGGGACAGAAATTCGTCGCCGGCCTGGTGCCCTCGGCCCGCCTGATCCATCACATTGTAGGGCAGCGAGAGGGCCACGAGTCCGGGCTCTGGAGGCACATTGCCCGTGCTCTCCCTGGTGACCGAGAAGCGCAGCGCGAAGGTGACCTGGCTGGAGAAAAACTTGTTGCCCCCCGACAATGCATCAAGATCGTCGCCTGCTGCACCGAGTCCCAGGGAACCGGCGAAGACCACCGGGATCGGATACGGCAAATTCAGGGCAAGTACATCGTCCGCCTCGACGAAGGTATTCATCACTGCTGGCGACAAAAGGTCGAACGAATACAATGGGGACGGCAACGGCGTGTTGGGCGGCGCCCCCATCGACCTGCTCAAATAGAGCAGCGAGCCGGCCAGCAGGGCGCAAACCCGCCGCAACGACCGCAAGAAGCAAAAACTTGATTTTCTCTTTCCCCGACCCATTCGTTCTCTTTAGCGGCGATCTGCCGCAAGCCAGTCCGGCCAATGCGGGTCCATTTGCATTCGCGTGAGCAAAGTCCTCGCGTGGAAAGTATAGCGTACTTCACTGTCGAAACAGTTGACGGCCTGTCCCAGCAACATCTTCGCCTCCTGACGATCTCCATTCCCGAGTGCGGCCAAGGCGGCATGAAAGAACGCCTCGGCACGGAGCTTTCGTGGCTCGCTGGCCTGGTCGCCCACGGCAAGTACATCGTCCAGGGCGCGATTGCCCAATGACAGATCATAGAGAGTCTGGACCCACTCTGCGCTTTGGGGCGGTACAAGGTTGGCGTCCAGCCGCACGGTTGACCGGCTGGTTTGGAGAAGTGATTGAGCTTCCTGGGCCAGTCCCAGCAATCGCAGAGAAGACGCGGACCATATCACCGCTTGGGCATCGTCGGGGGCTTCGTGTGCAATTGCCCGCGCTTCCATAACCGCACGGGTCATGTCGCCGGCCTCAGCCGCTGTCCACGAAGGATAAACGTGCGCGTAAAACAAGCTTTGCGGCATGCATGCGGCATGCGCGGCGATGTCCGCCTGGGCCGCGCTGGAATGGCCCGCCCAGTAATTCAGCCGCCAGCGGTAATGATATCCTTCACAGCGGCTGGGCTTCTCACCGGCAACTTCGATTGCTCGCGTGCGTGCGTCGATCGCCTCTTCGAAGAGTCCTAGTCGCTCGAGGCACTCGGCCTCCGCGGTAATGGGTCGCTCATCGTTGGCGTTCGCGGTTTGGCCGAGCCGGGCCCACTGCAAAGCCGCACGAAACCGCGCCTCCGCCGCAGGAGATTCCGGCCCTTCGGCGGCCTGCCGGATATCGCCGGAGAGTCGCTGGGTGATGGAGAGGAGATAATGAGGATAAGCGCGGTAATGGCCCTGCTGTATCAGCTGCTTGAGAATGGCATCGGCGTCATCAAAGTTGCTGTCGTTGCGCGTTGTGTACATCTGCTGGTTGTACGCCCGGGCCAGGTGCAGAACGGCCTGAGGAAAAAAGGAATTCTGTGACGCGCGGAGTTCGTTTGCTTTTTTGTAGGCAGCAATCGCCAGTTCAGGCCGGTCGAAGTGCGACGACAGCCCGCGGAAAAACCACTCGTCCGCCTCATCGACTTCGCCGCTCGCCGCCGCTTGGTCAAACGCTGTTCGAGACTCCGAGGATTCGTGACTTCGCCACAGTGCCCAGGCGAGTAAGTACCGAGGGCCGATTTCATCCGACTGAGCCGTGATCGCTCGAAGGCGACTGATGGCGTCGGCGTTGTCGGAGCCGCCGAGACTCATCAGCGCCCGAACCAGGTTTAATTGCATCGGATCAGCACCCAGCGCCTCCGCGTTGCTCACCTGCGCAGCCACCAACTCCGGCGCGCGATAATCGAAGTAAACAAGCTGTTCATACGCCCTTTCGAGCAGTTGATTGGCCTCGTCGCGCCGCGCGCCGCTGACACTGGCCGCATAGCTCGCTCCCAGTGCCAGACAGACTGCGCCCATTAAGCCGATGCCCGTGGCGCCGCGATGGCGGCGCATCCCGCTGGCCACCCGACCGATCAGGCTGGGCGGCTTGCTCTGTATTGGTTTCCCGGCCGCGAATCGGCGTAACTCCGACGCCAGCAGATGGGCGGTGGCGAAACGCCGAGCCGGCTCCTTGGCGATCGCGCGCAGGCAGATCGTTTCGAGATCGCGCGGAATCCTTCGGTCCACACGGCGCGGCCTGGCCGGCTCTTCCGCACAGATCGCGCTGACGACCTGGTCTCGCGTTTTCGCCCGGAAGGGGCGGCGAGCGGTGAGCAGTTCGTACAAAGTGACGCCCAGCGAATAAATGTCGGTGCGGTGGTCAATTTGCGATTCGTCCCCGCGCACCTGCTCGGGAGATAAATACGCCGGAGTGCCCATGAGCTCGCCCGTCATGGTCAATCGCGGCTCGTCGAGCAGGCGCGAAAGGCCAAAGTCGCTGATGTAGATTCGCCCGGCCACGCCCAGCAAGAGGTTTTGCGGCTTGATATCGCGGTGGACCACGCCCTGATCGTGGGCATGGGCCAGCCCGTCGGCAACGTCCGCGAATAGCGTCGCAAGATGCCGGAAGTCTGCGAGCGTCCGCAACGGCGGGGAATCCTCGGATTCCTGCTCTGCGTCCGGCGATGCTGTGGGAATGGCTGAAGCCGAGCGATTTATGTTGAATTGAGGCGTGGAGGACTGAACTTGCCGCAAAGCCGTCGAGCTGAGCAATTCCGGAAATTGATGAATGGCCCGGTCGAGGCTGCAACCTTCAATCAAGCCCATTGCATAGTAAAAAGTCGAGTCGGTTTCTCCCTGTGCATAAATTGGAACGATGTTGGGGTGATTCAGCCGGGCGATGGCTCGCGTCTCGGTTCGAAAGCGACTCAGTCGCGAACCGCCTGACGCGAATTGACCGTTCAAAATTTTAATTGCGACCTCGCGCCCCAGTGAAGGCTGCCGCGCGCGGTACACGATGCCCATTCCGCCGCGGCCGATTTCGTCCATTACTTCGAACTCGCCCAGGACGGAGTCCGGAGGAGGCTCCCCATTCTTGCCCGCAGCTGTACTCGTCGGCGGAGGCGAGAAGGGAGATTGGCCGTCGCCGGGACCCAGCGTGTAACCGAGTGCTTCGCGCAGATCATCTACCAGCCGGCTGTCGGCGAACGAGTTGCCACAAGTCGGGCAGCCTTCCGACGGATGCGTTGGGTTTAATGGCTCGCCGCAATGGACGCAGACCTTGGCCACAGTGTCAGTCCCCACGGAATGAGCCCGATCGTGAGCATCCTCCGTATTGGGTATAGACGTGACAGACATGGATTTGACACTTGTTGGTTCGGTTACTCGTCAGAGTCCATTTGCTCGATTTGCTCTTTCAATCGCTTGAGCACGCGGCACTTGGCCTGATAAACACTGCTTTTGGAGATCTCCAGCTTCGCCGCAGTGTCGTCCACCCCGCAGCCCTCCAGCACATGCATGCGGAAGACGTTCAAGGTCAGCGGCTCAAATTCGGTGGATATCGCCTGCAACCCGGTGCGCAACTTGTGCAGCCGCCACTCCCGCTCCCACTCCGCATCCGACGCGTCCGACCCCTTCGCCAATGCCTCCAGCTTTTCGGGATCAACCCCTTTTTCCTGACGGGCGTTGCGGGTCTGGCGCCGCGATAGGGAATTGGCCACCGCACAATGGAGATATCCGCGAAAGCGTCCGCGTGCCGGGTTGTATTCGAAGCGATCCATGGCCTTGAAGAGATACATGGTCACTTCCTGAGCCACGTCCTCGGCTTCAATGTGCGACGCCCCGCGCCGGCGGGCATAGCCATAGAGCAACTCACGATAGCGGTCGTTGAATTCGGCCCAGCCTACCGGGTTGGAGCGATCTCCGAGCCTACCCAAAAAAGAAAGCCGTGTGGTTCCAGCCGTTGTCACAGTGCTATTATCTCAGTTTCGACAGGAATTTACAAGCCATAAGAGGTTGCCTCTAGCCGGTCCATCGCCATTGGGAAACGGCCGGGACGTCGCTCACTGATCCCAAAACGCCAAAATCAATCGCCCGCCCAAGCATCATCCGAACCATCATTCCAGAGCTGTATTTGCGGATCGGTTTCGGATGAAAACACGTTTTTCTGTCAGAACAGAAGATGAATCCTCTATGAGATTACAGCGGGCTGTCTAGGTTGGGTTCGGCTTGGTGCCGCAGCAACCCGCGCTAAACTGGCACAGTACGACCATTCGCGTCGCTTTACTCGTGCCGGAGGACAAAGCGATGAAACGAACATGTCTATTCTGGGTCGGGGCGGTTGTTTT
>JBKJYI010000435.1:0-2936 GCA_046715855.1 Phycisphaerae bacterium | reverse complement strand
GCTCTGGCCAACCGCGACAATAATTCTTTGACGGTATGGCTGTCGCCTGGGAACACCGAGGCATGAATCTGAAGATACGTAATTGCATTATCGCGATCCATAAAATCGTTCCACTCTTTGTTTCTTTTTTGTTGATGAATGCCGAGAGCCTGTCGGTAGGCGATGCGGTCCGCCTCGTCGGCCTTCCGCTCCGAACAACCCCGCATGAGCCAGCCCAACAGCACGGTTATGGTTAGAGCGAGCAGGGAACCTCCACCGATTAGTAGTTTCTTCTTCACATTTTCACCTTTGTCTTAGACCACGGCCTGGGAAACAATTCTTAAACTCGGCCCTTCGGGATCATCTAAGCGGTTCACCGCGTTGCGATTGGACCCCGGGACGAGGTGGCCGTAGACGTCCACGGTGGTCTGAATGGAGGCGTGGCCCATTTGCTCCTTCACGTAGTGCAAGGATTCGTTGTTCGCGAGCAGGAGGCTGGCGAAAGTATGGCGTATGTCGTGGAAGCGAATCTTGGGTACGTTGGCCGCTTCAAGGAGTTTGTTGAAAACTCGACTCCGGAAGTTATCACCGCACAGCGGTCCGCCGGTTTGCGAAGTGAAAACAACGTGTACACGGGTCTTTTCGTTGATGTTTGTGACAGGTAGCTGTCCGTCGAATCGCATAAGCTGTTGAGTTTTGTATTCGTATAATGTAACTCGCAGCTGGTCCGACATATCGATATATCTTGATTTGTGCGACTTCGGCGTTTCCCATCGTCCGTGCGAGTAGGCTCGGCGAACCTCAATAGCATTGCCGTCAAAGTCGACATCTTCCCATGCCAAACCCAGAACTTCCCCCATTCGCATGCCTGTACGGAACGCGGTTAGCATTAGGGGGTAGTAATCAGTGAATTGCACGCGTGCGACTTGGAGCACATTAATCACTTCGTCGCGACTAAGAGGCCGAACGTGAACACGGCGATCGTGCTTACTCAGGAACTTCCCAAGTTTGAGAGCTGGGTTCACGGCAATCAGGCCATCCTCATAAGCGTGCGTGAAAATACCGCTGATAAGAGCTTTGAAGTTTTCGACGGTGCCACGTGCAAACCCCGCCTGTTGCTTCTGCAAGATGAGGCGTTTCACTTCAGCTCGCGTGATATCTTCCAGCCGAAGGTTCCGCCAAACCGGAAGCAGGTGGTGATTAATGATAGCTTGGTATCCCTTCCACGTGCTCCACTTGCAGGCCGTTTTGGCATAATGGTCAACGTAGTGCTTACTGTAGTCTTCAAACCGCGGCGTTTTCGGCTCGCTCCCGACTGCGTCTAAATTCAACTCCCCCGCCTTGATCCTTCGGCGAAGCTCTGAGGCAATGGCTTCAGCAGCCTGCTTGTCGCCGATGCTCTTCGTGCGGCGAATGCGGTCGTGATGAATGAACACCCACCACGGCTCCCCGCGTCCCTTGGTTTTTTGTTTGACGATAACACTCATGAGTTCGCACCTTGTTAGGTGCCGCTATTGTCCTCGAAAGCTGAACAAATTACCTCAGAAATCGTGAAAAATTTTCGACGGCAGAGATTCACCAGCGACCTTCAGACACTCCCGAAGTGCCACGCAATGGCACAAGTTACGAGTGGCACGGCCTTTCTAGTGATCGAGGTTCGGGTTAAGTACCCGGAGGTCACTTTGGGAGCCGCCGATTACGGCAATCGTCGTCCCGGGGCGGTTCGACAACTTTGGGCACAAAAACCATCGAAACGCAGAAGGCAATCGAGTCATTGGAGTCCGGTACGTTCAAGTCAAAGCGATATAACCATCCGCCAGGGACTCTCGCCCGGTACGTTTGGCGTGAGGACAAATCCTCTTTCTTAGCGTCGACCAGTTGCCAAAATGCTCCATCATCCATGCGATTTCTCCTTTGCAGCGGGCGGGTTCGTACCGCCTCTAACGCCTCCAATGAATCTAGCTTCCCTCTTCTCTTTCTTGTCTTTTCTTTCTTCTCTCTTCCTCCATAAAAGTCACGATCCGTTAGAGTCGTTAGAGGCGGCCCTTTTCCACTTTCAATCCGATATAGTGGTACTTGCGCAAGGGACGCTTTTGTTTTCGTTGTACGCCCGGATAGACACGTCGTACCTCCTGACCGAATAGCTGTTCCGTAAGGACTGGATACTTGTTTTTTTCGCACCAACGCACGTACTCGAAATACACGTCCTCAACGCGTTCTATTGAATGTGGAATCGTTTTGCACTTCTCTTCCAAGAAAATTCTTGCGGGGTTCGATGCGCGGCGGCACTGGTCAACCGCTTCGGCCGTTGAAGATGGTGTTGTGAAGTAGGCTTGACATCGCAGGCGCTTTAGACCGACGATGGCCCAATTAAGAATCCCCGGCAATTCGTTTTGACAAAGTTCCTTCGCCAACCTCGGGTTTCGGCGCTCCTGTGGAATTTGGACGTCAAAACGAAGGATTAGCATACGGCGCCAGATGGCGTCCGACCGATCTGAGAAATTAGGCGTTTGGTTCGTTGCGAAGATCAACCGCACCGTTGGCTTGAATTGGGTCGGTGTTTGAAATTTGAACTCTACTTCGATCCGATCTCCGCCTGTGATGGCCTTAAGTACGTCCTCTGCTCCTCCCCGCATGGGACCGATTTCACTGACAATGTTTGCGAGCTTTCCGACGGTCGCCGACATCGCAAATCGTTCATGAAATCGTTCAAGCCCAACGTGCGAAACACTGTCGGCCCCTAAAAGCTGAGTTGCTACTTCCGCCACAACGCCTTTACCATTTGCACCCTCACCCACGAGAATCAAGAACCGCTGCAAGCTTGTGTCGTTGGTCAGGCAATAGCCGAGAAACTCCTGCAAGAGGCGTTGTCGCGTTTGTGACGGTAGGACGTGCCTCAGGAATTTTTCCCATCGTGTACAAGTTGCTTGAGGGTTGTATTCATACGATCCGTAGAC
>JBKJYI010000434.1:0-4494 GCA_046715855.1 Phycisphaerae bacterium | reverse complement strand
CTATTTGTGTTCGTGAGCAGCGAAGAAACTACCCCCGCGAGTCACTGGCCTTGGCTGGGGGCAGTCGCTCCATTTCTAATGACAGGCCTGAGTTTTCTCGCGATCGCATTGCGATGAAGCGGCGCTTCGCGCGTGAGTTCGCCCTTGGATTCATCGATTGGTAGACTTGCAACGATGTCCGTTTCCTTCGCCACATTTGATCGGCTCAAGGCCAAGGGGGTTGAGGCCTACAAGAACGGCGATTATCTCGCTGCGAAGACTTACCTCGTCGATGCGGCGGAGTGCATGGTGCGGATGTCCGAGACGGTCAAGACCGCGGAGGCGCGGCGGCAGCATGAGGAGTTGGCTGCGGAGTTGATTGATCTTGCCAAGGAGGCGGATCGACTGCATTCGGGAGCAAGGCACGGAGGCACGAAGGCACGAAGGCACGAAGGAGCCGGAGCAAGGCAGCAAGGCAACAAGGCAACGAGGCAACAAGGCCCCGGAGGAGGCGGGCGAGGTGGCGGGCAGAAGGTCAAAGAGGATGATGGCGAGTCGGATGCGTCCGATTGGATCGTCCGCGATAAGCCGACCATCGGCTTCGACGACATCGCGGGCCTGGAAGGCGTCAAGCAGGAAATCCGCGTCAAGATGATCTACCCGTTCCTGCACGCGGAACTGGCCAAGCAGTATGGCATCGGGGCGGGCGGGGGGATTTTGCTTTACGGGCCGCCGGGGACAGGGAAGACCATGATCGCCAAGGCCGTCGCCCACGAAATTGATGCAACGTTCTTCCTGGTCAGCCCGGCCCAGATCATGAGCAAGTGGGTCGGTGAGGCCGAGCAAAATATCCGCAAGCTCTTCGAGGCCGCCAAAGCTGAGCCGACTTCGGTCATTTTTCTCGACGAAACGGAAGCACTGGTGCCCAAGCGGCATTCGGACAGTTCAACGGTGATGCAGCGGGTGGTTCCGCAGATTCTGCAAGAGCTTGAGGGATTCGATCGGACGGCCGATCGGGCTCTGCTCTTCATTGGCGCAACCAATCGGCCGTGGATGCTGGATGAGGCCGTTCTGCGTCCGGGCCGGCTCGATGCCCGAGTCTACGTTCCGCTCCCGGACGCTCCGGCTCGGTTCCGGCTGCTGGAGATTTATTTCGAAGGCCGCCCGCTGGCCGACGAAGTGGACTATGGTGCGCTTTGCGACCGCCTGGCGGGTTACAGCGGCGCTGACATCAAGGCCATCGCCAGCGAGGCTGCCGAGCTTCCATTTTTGGAAGCGGTAGGGGGGGCGGCCCCGCGTTCCATCACTCAGGCGGATATAATCAAGGTGATCGAAGTTACCCGGCCTTCGGTGCATCCGTCGGACCTGGTTCGCTACGAGAAGTTTGCCGCGGAAGGAAAATAACGAATGGGGAATGCCGAATGCAAAAGATCGAATGACTTGATTTCCGTTTCATTCGATCTTCGCCATCATCATTGACGTACGATGTTGACCGCCAAGTTTGATCCTCAGTCTTTTTTTCAACGAACCGAAAACGTCGCCTTGCACGTTCCAGCTTCGGAGGTTTTCAGCCTGCTCAAGCGGAGTATTGATCTCCCGCCGCAGTGGGGTGCGCTGCTCGGGCGCACCAACGGCGATCACATCGCCATCAAGGCCGGAGGCGTTGTGGATGCGGAGGACGCGGAAGACGTGCTCTTCGTTCGTCTGGCACCGTTGGAACTTAAGCTTCGATTGGAAGGACTAAGCTCCAGGGACGGGTTCTCTTTTGCTGCAAACGTTCGCTTGCGACTTCTTCCAGTGGCCGACCGCGCGGAGCTTGATGGTTTCCTGCGCACGGTGATGGGCAGCCGGCGGGTCATTCAGATCGAAAGTTTGACTGCGCATTTCCAGCCCGTGATCCATGGAGCATTGGCGACGTTTTTGAGCGAGCGCGACGCAACCGATCTTACGGATGCCCCGACATGGCACTCGGCGGGTGAGGCGGTGGCCACTGCATTGCAAGTCCCATTGTTTTCTGCCGGACTCAGCCTGGAGAGCGCGCCTTCCGTCTCCCTGGATTCGGCGATGTTTCGCAACGTGCAGAAGGCCCGCGAAGAGGCAAGCGTTCGCCAGGCTCAGCACGATGCCTCACGCCAGGTGAATGAGGCTCTGCGGGTGGCGAGGGCCGAGCACCTCGATCGGCTGGCCGAGTCGCTGGCGCGGCTCAAGGAGATGGCCGCGGCATCGCCGGGAGTTGAGCTCCCGGAACTGATTCGAACTTTTTCCGAGCACCAGCGCGGACAACTTTATGAGGCGCTTTTTGCGACCGAAACGCCGATTACACAGACGCAATGGATGGTGGCCGCCACAAGCGACGAGCTTTTATTCTTCGATGCCAGAAATCCCGCCCAGCCCGCGCGGCGTTTGCAGATCGACGGGACGGCTGGCCCTGCACGATCGGTGCAAGCCGCACGAGGGGGTATTCTCCTTGTGGGTGCGGCGCGCGGGGTGTACGCCTGGCGTATGGATCGAGTATCGCCTGAAAGAACATTCGTGACGGCGGGGGATGCTACGGTACGCGGCGGATTCAATTCCGCTGTAAAGATTGACGGCGTCCTTGCCGCCACCCATTCCGAACTGGGCATTTGCGAATGGAACTGGGCCGATGGCACGGCTCGTCCTTCGCGATTCGCGGATTGGACGCGGGGGGCCAAGGCGGTTCGCAATATCGCCGAATTCGAAGGGGACTTGTATTGTTCGATTGACGATCGGATTATGCGTTGGCGTCCCGAGTCCCCAAGATCCTCACCCGACGCCGTATACGCCGGCGCGGGGTCCCTCATCAGCGCGCTCGAGCCGGCGGCCGAGGGACTTTATGCGGGCACAAGCCAGGGCGATCTTGTTTTCTGGGCTGCCGGATCGATCGATAATCCCGAAGTATTGCAGCGCGGAATGAATCGGGCTATCGAATCGATTTGGATGCAACGATTCCATGGCGTACGGCGCCTCATCTACACGGATACGTCTTCGCGCGTCCACGCCCGAGTCGTGGGCGACAATTTCACATTCCACTACGAGGCGGGTGGACAAACTCTTCGCCGGGTCGAAGTCGCATCCGACGTGCTCGTGGCGACGAATGAACTTCGCGATCGCCTGATCTGCTGGTCGCCATCGCAGCCGCATCAGCCTCTCGGGGTAATTCAAATCGGGGCGCTCAGCGGTCGGAATGTGCAGGATATTTGCCTGGTTGCTGAAAACGCGAGCGCATAAAAAACCCGCCTCCGATGAGTGAGTCGAAGGCGGGCCGAGCGTTTTCCTGCCGTGAGTCCGCGCGAACTGAAGTTCGCGGCTCGCTACGGCTTATTCCAAGCGGTTACTTCACACGAGTGTAGGTCACTTCGAGATTTGAAAACTCCTTGCCATCGGGCGCCTTGTCAAACATCGTGTAAACGACCTTGTCGTCGCCTTCGATCTTCAACACCGTCTTGGCAGTGGTCGCAGTGCCTTTCATCGGGCAGCTGTATTCGCTGTTGTACGTGAATACTTTTCCGCTGCCGTCGGCGGTGCCTTCGCTGACCATGACGCCAGTGCCCATGTTATCGAGCCACGTGCCCCAGTACTTCTTGGTGACGTTGTCGTAGCCCATCATGCCGTGGCCTTCGAACGACATGCCGCCCATGGAGGGGTCCGGCTCGCTCTTGATGTCCTGAATCAGGAAGCGGTCGCCCATGATCCACTTGAACTCGGCCTTGCCCTTGGACTCGTTCCATGGCGCTTCAGGCGACATCTTGTACTTGGTGACGAAGTTCCACTTGCCCGCCAACGGTTTGAGTTTGGCGTGACCTTCGCCGGGAGCGGCCAACTGCATGTACTTGGCCATTTCCTCCGGGCTGGGCATACCGGCAGCCGCCTTATCGCCCGGCTTTGCGGCGGGCTTGGGGTCGGCGGCCTTGGCATCGACCGGCTTTGAGGCGGGCTTTGTTTCGGCCGTGGGCTTCTTCTCCTGTGCGGAAGTGATTCCGCAACAGGCGAAAGCAACGGCCAGCGATACTCCAAACAGCTTGACTCTCGTGTTCATCTTCGGCTCTCCTTTTTCTGTTTTGAGGGGTCGGGTTCAAACAATCGTTCGGATTCGTCCAAACAATGCTGGTGCCTTTGATTACTTGCGAGTGCAGGTCATTTCGAAGCCCAGGAATTCCTTTCCGTCGGGACCGATGTCGTACATTTTAAACAGGTGCTTGTCATTGCTGATGACTTCGGTTGTCGTCTTGCCCTTCTTCTTAGCCATCACCGTCGGATCAAAATTCTCGCCCGTGTAGGTGAATACCTTGCCGGATGGATCGGCTGTGCCGGTCATGGTCCAAGTGCCGGTGCCAAAGGTGTCGATCCAGTATTGATGATAGAATTTCTGGAGCTTGTCGTAGCCGGTGATCCCGAAGCCTTCGAAAGGCATGCCCATCATGGAGGCCTTGACCTCTTCGGCGAGGTAGCGGTTGCCAAGCATCCACTTGCGCTCGACGGTGCCGGTGGATTCCT
>JBKJYI010000433.1:0-6208 GCA_046715855.1 Phycisphaerae bacterium | reverse complement strand
CCAGCGTCGAAGACGGCATGTACGTCTCCTACGACTTCGCCGAGTGGGCCGCGCTAAGCGCCTTCCCCATGTAGTTCGCCCCCAACGCCCACGACTGGATTCGCACCGTCCGCTTCGATATTGTCGTGCCGCGAATCATCCGCGTGCTAACTTTCTCCAAGCTTCCCCGACAGGAAGTCAAGTTCAACCGCCGCAATCTCTTCGCCCGCGACCACAACACTTGCCAATATTGCGGCAAGCGCTACACGACTTCGCAGCTCAGCCTCGACCACGTGATCCCCCGCTCGCGCGGCGGCAAGACCACGTGGGACAACATCGTCTGCGCCTGCCTGAAGTGCAACGTGCGCAAGGGCGGCCGAACGCCCCTCGAAGCCCACATCAAGCTCATCAAGACCCCGGTCAAGCCGCGCCGCAACCCGGTCATCAGCGTGACCATGACCGACCACCGCTACTCCAGCTGGAAGCAATTCCTCGACATGGCCTACTGGGACGTCGAACTCCTCCAATGATTCTCAGAGGTAGCGGTCCAGGTCGAGTGCCTCTTGGGTCCAGTTTAATTTTCCCATTTAGCAATCCGTCGCCCGACCTCCTCGTTGGAAAGAGTTCGGCGATTGCGCGCGTCCCCAAGCCCGCGCTCGACCATCCTCTCAAATGCCAATTCACGGACGATTTCATCGTAGGATGCATCATCTGGAAGAGCATCGACGACTTCCTGGATTCTTTCTTTGTCTGTCATTGTGCGGCCTCCTATGCCATCAATTTTCTCAGACGCCCCACCTCCAGGTCAAGCTTGATCCGAGCCTAGGCTTCGCTTCCTCACAGACGCCGTCCCGGCTGGGATTCTTTGCGCGATTCCTCGTACTGTTCGAGCGCACGCTTCACCAATCGCGAATTCAAAAAGATGATCTCGTACTGCTTCCAAAACACAGCGGCGTGCGCGACCAGCACCAATCCCGCCGCGACTTGGTGCCAACCGGTGGCACCGCCTGTCCGCCACCCAACCGCACCGCTGGCCGTGACAAAAATCACCGCCCCGAACACGACCGCCAGGCACCGCGTCACGCCGCGCTTATAGGTTTTGGCGGTCGCCAAAATCGACGCATCCAGCCGGCCCAGGTGCACGGCCTGGCCGATCATTTTTCCGGTCACCGTCAGATACGTGAACGCCACGATCTGGACGAAGCAGCTAAACAGCAGACTCAGAACCGACAGCAGAACATGCCGATCGACGCCCAGCTTTGGGGCGAAGATGCCCACCGCTCCCGAGGCGAGCAGCAGCAAAACATTGGCAATCGCCAAACATGCAAAAACTCTCGGCATGATACCGACGGCACGGATTTCCGATTTCAAATTTGAAATCACTACTGTCCGGTTAACGGAGTTTAGATTTCCTTCAACTTCAGAGGTTTCCATGAGTTACGAAGGATTATGATCGTTTTCGATTTCAACTTGGTATCCCGTGTGGGCCATGATATTCCGCGATTTTCGCGGAAAGGCGTGGCCGATGAACACCGGACAGATCGTTTTCGCTCAACTCATGGACTTTCTGCCGAGCCACGAATTCAACCGATGCGTGCATCGGTATTCCGGCAACCGCCGGACGCGACGTTTCTCCTGCCTGGACCAGTTTCTCTGCATGGCTTTCGCACAGTTGAACTATCGCGAGAGTCTGCGCGACATCGAAATCTGCCTCCGCGCGATGGGGTCCAAACTCTATCACGCAGGCATCCGCGGGAACGTCTCGCGCAGCACCATGGCCGACGCCAACGAGTCCCGAGACTGGCGCATCTACGCCGACTTTGCGGCCGGGATGATCGCTCAGGCAAGACCCCTTTCTGCCCAGGACGATTTTGGCGTCGCCCTGGAGCAGACCGCCTATGCGTTCGATTCGACGACGATCGATTTGTGTCTTTCGTCGTTTCCCTGGGCGGCATTCCGCAAACGCAAGGGGGCCGTCAAGTTGCACACGCTGCTCGACCTTCGCAACGGAATCCCTTGTTTTGTGCATGTTCCCGACGGAAAAATGCATCGAATTCTATTGGGGCAGGTTGGCTGGCAGTTTTTGGTGCTCCTCCAAACCGCGCAGCCCCGCGTTCTCCTCATCGACTTTGCGGGCCACGGTGCGCAAAAAAACGACCACCGCGCAGATGCAAACTGTCATCCCCAATAGCAGGTTCCACCCATCCATGACCGGCCTCCAGGCAAGGTGTAGGAGGCCTATCGGATTTCAAGGGAGCACGCTGTCGAGCATGCTTCGAGACCTGGGCGGCAAGAAATGCGCGTCCGGTATTCCAACAGGCTGGCCGTGTCATCTGAGCAAAGCGCAGAATCCCGTATTCGTTAACGCTTCCCAATGCTCAAAATCACCAGAATCATCGTCGACTTACTACAGCGAATTGCGGTAAGCGACGAAGTCTGCCGTCAGCTGCAAGGTGATTTTGCCGGGCTTCCCGTTGCCCACCGGACGCTTGCTGATCTCGGTGATCGGAACGATCTCCGCCGCCGTCCCGGTTGCGAAGCACTCATCGCAGACGTACAAATCGTGCCGGACCAGCACCTTTTCCGTGACGCTCAGGCCCCGCTTGCGGGCCAGTTCCATCACCAACTCGCGCGTCACCCCTTCCAGAATGCCTTCCGAAGTCGGCGGCGTGTAAATCTTCCCTTCGCGAATCACGAAAATATTATCCCCGGTGCACTCCGTCACATGCCCATCCTGACTCAGCATGATGGCCTCGTCAGCGCCCGCGTCCTTTGCCTCCAGCTTGGCCAT
Source organism: Phycisphaerae bacterium (assembly GCA_046715855.1). Classification (GTDB taxonomy): domain Bacteria; phylum Planctomycetota; class Phycisphaerae; order UBA1845; family UBA1845; genus CAZAMB01. The sequence continues at coordinate 3,438 of JBKJYI010000433.1, read as the reverse complement.
CACGTTATTCAAATAATTCAGCGACTTGACCCGCGGCGGCGTACTGTTGGGATGATTGCGAAACATGCTGGATATGATGCAGCGGAGCCCGCGCTCATAAACCTCCGCGGGATACAGCGCAATCTTGTCCGTGATGATAATCAACGTCGGACAGGCCGTGTGCGTCACGGAGATGCCCAGAAGTCCAACTCCCCGCGTCACCAGCAAGCGGATATATCCATCCCCGCTGATGCCGTTGGCCCGCATCGTCGAGTACATCGCTTCGCTGATATCATCGAGCGAAAGCGGCAGTTCCAACCGGATCGCCTTGGCCGACTCCGCCAGCCGCCTTAAATGCTCGCGCTCCTTGAAAATCTTGCCGTTGTAAATCCGGATGCCCTCAAAAATACCGTCGCCATACAGAAGCCCGTGGTCAAACACGCTGATCCGGGCCTCCTCCACCGGGACAATCTCATTTCCCATCCAGATTTGCAGCCCCGATCGCGGTGCAAAAGGGTTGGCTGGAGCAGTCTGCATAACAATACGCTCTCTTTTTTCGACGGCTTCGGTAATGATCATATGGAGGCCCTCGCGGTAGACGGCGCCGCAATGGCTGGCGTGGCGCCTGGACTCCCCGGATTCTTCACCACGCCGCCGGTGAGTTGCACACGACGATGAGCCAGCGACGCTACTTTTTCATCGTGTGTAACCATCACGATGGTCTGACCGGCCGTATTCAGTTCCGTCAGCAGGCGAAGAATTCCCGCGCCGGTCGTCTCATCTAGGTTACCGGTTGGCTCGTCCGCGAGCAAGAGCGCCGGACCATTCACCAACGCTCGTGCGACGGCCACCCGCTGCCGCTCCCCGCCGGAAAGCTCGCTGGGGCGGTGTTTTATCCGACCCGTGAGTCCCACCCGCTCCAAAATCGCCGACGCCCGTGTCCGCGCGTCCTTCCGAACGCCGCGCCATCCCCAAAAGCTAGTCCCCACCATGCTGGCCATCACCACGTTTTCCAACACATTCAATTCCGGCAGCAGGTGATAAAACTGGAACACAAATCCGACTTGCTTGTTCCGATATTGCCCGCGCTCATTGGGCGACATCGCGAACACGCTGCGATCCTGAAAATGCACGTCGCCGCGATCCGGCGCATCCAGCGCCCCCAGCACGTGCAACAGCGTGCTTTTCCCCGAGCCGCTCGACCCCATGATCACCAGGAATTCGCCGCGCTCCGCACTCAACGACGCCCCGCGCAGCACCTTCACTTCGGCCGGGCCGCTGCCATACGTCTTATGAATTCCCTGCGCGTGCAGGAGCGGTTTATTCATAACGCAGCGCTTTGACCGGCCAGACCCGCGCCGCAATGTAGGCCGGGATCAATGAACCCAACATCGTCCCCGCCACCGCCGCAATGGCAATGACGGTGGCATCCAACGCCTTAACGGTCTCCGGAATGCGGTCGAACGAATAAATATCCGGGCTCCAAACGCGAAGCTGCGGATTGATCCACGCCAGGGCATCCTGAATCCCGTTGATGTTCCAGACGATCACCGAGCCGATCGCCAGTCCCAGCATCGACCCGATGACGCCCACGCAAAGGGCATACAGTATAAATATGCCGCCGACTCCTCCACCCGATGCGCCCAAGGCCTTGATAATCCCGATATCCTTGGTCTTCTTCTCCACGATCATGTAAAAAATGCACACCACCAGCACCACGGCCACCAAACTGATCAAACTGAACAGCAACGTGACCAGCACTTTCTCCTTCTCCACCGCGCGGATGAAATCCCGCTGCAAGTCCTCCCACGTCAAAACCTGCACGCCGCTCATCAGTCGCTCATCCTGCGGCACCAGCGTGCCAACGGCGCTGGCGTGGAATTCTTCCCACACCGCTTCAATTTGGTCCCTAGCCGCGTCGAGCTCCACTCCAGGCTGCAAACCCATCAGCAACTGGCTCGCCCGCGGCTTGCTGACCTCGCCCTCATCAAGCGTTTGCGCATCCATCGCCAACTGCTTCTGCAGCAGATCAAAATCAATGTAAACGCTCATGCTGTCGATTTCATAAATCCCCGTGCGCACGTCGTCCGCATAGCGCAGCGGCAGCTTCACCGGCGGCTCGCCCAGCGGATTGCCCGACGGACTCAGCGGCATCAGCGTCAACGCCACATCGGCCCCGCGCGCCATCGCCCGGTCAAAATTTCCGTCCGGCCGGCGGATATTCAACAAATCGCACCCGACAATGACCCCGTTCCACTCCGGCCCTTTGTATCCCGGCGCTTCCGGCGCCACCGCAAACACCCGCGGCCCCGCATTAATCGCCATCAAGTCCGGCCAGTAAGCGCGAACATACGGCGTCGCATCGAAATCTTTGATGTCTTTCGCATCAGTCTCTGTTGCGTGCCATTTCTTGTTGGCTTCCACATACTCAGGCGGCAGAACGACTTCGTTCTTCTCGTTGAACCCGCCGACAGGAATCTGCTGCGGCCCAAGCCGCGTCGTACCCGGATAAAACCGGTTGTAGTGCATGCCCTTCTCAAAATCGTTGACCTGCACGTACTCGTCGAGGCGAATACCCAGCACTCGGGCCGGCTTCGTGTACGTCGTAATAGGCACCCGAAAAATCCCATACGAGAAAATCACCGGCGTGCTCACCCGCACAACCTCCGGCAACTTCTCCGCGACGTGTCTTCCAAATTCCTCGTAAAGCGGAAACCCCTGCAGCGTATTGCTCTCCAGCACGATCTCGCTGTGCAGCCCCTTCGACCGCGCCTTGACCGTATCCAGAAACCCGCCCATCACGCTGATCACCACCAGCACCATGGCCACGCAAAGCATCACGCTCGCGATGCCGATGAAGGCGATCAGCTTGGTGTTCAAATACCGCCAGGCCAAAAACCACTTGTACATTGCAAAGCTTCTTTTACACGATTTAAATCTCGCCTCTTGCCTCCTCAGGCGACAATCCAAGACAAAGTGTCAAGCGCAATTGATCCCGTCGCTCCCAGTTTTCTTTCAGTACGCTCCAAAGAATCGTTTGCCGTTCACCCTCGGGAAGCGACTTAAAATCTGGAGAAATCACGATGAGTCGATATCGCCCCGCAAGGGCCGATTTGAGCAAGGTCACTTCGGAAACCCGGATATTTCGCTCTTCGAGCCCCTGAACCAACGCAACTTCCAGCTTTTTTAAACGGTTCTTCGTCAGACTTGCGACCTTAGCCATTCGCGCACCTCCTTGAGATTCTTCATGAACTGCGTTGCATCTTCAAAGGATGGCCTCGCAGGATTGTATCTGAATCGAACTGTCCATGCCGTCAACTTAACGAATCGATCATGAACGTCGGACTCATGACTTCGCATCTTCTGATCCAAAGTACCGTTTCGAAGCAATAGTTCCTCAAGATCATGACTTTGAAAGATGATTTTTTGTATAATGGGCTCGTTACGTCGGCTCCAGAG
>JBKJYI010000432.1:0-3212 GCA_046715855.1 Phycisphaerae bacterium | reverse complement strand
ACCCCAATGGCCCTAAGCTAATTTGCGCAAGAACAAAGCCTCCGCGTGCCGATGATAGGTCTGCTCAATGACGGTCAGGGAAGACCGTTCCTATCGAAGGCATGGAGGCTTCGTCATGGCGACTATCGGCTCGTTTCGTCACAGCACGACAATTATTTTCCAGCGCTTCGGACTCACCCCATTTCGTGAGATTCTTCCTCCGGAGGTGTTCCAAGCCGCAGCGTTTCAGTCCGGATGTCAACCTCGGCGTCAACGGCCGCTCATTCCGGAAGTCGTCGCCTGGTTGATGATGTACGCGGGGCTTCAGACGGCTTCGATGACACAGGGTTTGCTGCAAGCCTGGGGATTGATTCGCAGCTTGTGTCCGCAATTGCCCCTCTCCTGCGTCAGTGAGGAGGCCTTCTGCCAAGCACGTGGAAGGTTAACGCTTGGGTTTTGGCGCACCCTGTGGAAAGAATTGGCCCGACGCTATGAGCGAGCCTTTGGGGCGGCACAACTCTGGAAAGGGAAGTGGCGTGTGCTGGCCATCGATGGTTCCGACACGGACCTTCCCAATGCTCCGGAGGTGGTGGCCTTCTTCGGCAAGCCCGGGGCCGTGGGCGGCAATGCCAGCAGACCACAGGCCAAGCTGGTGGCTCTTTGCTCGGTCTTCACGGGTTTTTGCTTTGGATTCAAATTGCTCCCCAAGCGCTTCACCGAACATGCGGCGATCGCTCATCTTTGTCGAAGCCTTCGGAAAGACGATCTGGTGCTGATGGATCGTGGTTTTTTTTTCCTACGATACGGTTCTGCGCATCCCGCTGCGCGGGGCGCATTTTCTGATGCGCATGCCGGTGACCATGGTGCGTCGCGCGCGGGTGGTGCGGTGCTTGGGTTCCGATGATCAATTGGTGGCCTTTATTCCCTGCACGGCGATGCGGAAAAAGGCTCCCAGCCTGCCCGATCAAATCACGGCGCGATTGATGCAATATCAAATTCCTGGCTTTCGTCCGAGCTGGCTGCTGACTTCACTCTTGGAGCCGGCGATCTGCTCACGGGAGGAACTCGTCAATCTGTATCACCGCCGCTGGCAGATAGAGACCATCTATCGCGAGTGGAAACACGCACTCAACATTCAGAACCTGCGCTCCCATACCCCGGCGGGGATTTTCAAAGAAGCCTTCGCCCAGTTAACGCTCAGCAACCTTGTCCGCTGGGTCATGAGTGAGGCGGCACAGGGAACGACCCTCCATCCCGTGGACTTCAGCTATGCCACGGCTCTGACCGCTGTAAAGAACTCACTCCTGCAGATGCTTCGCCTTCGATATCATCAAATGGAAGGAATGTACCGCCAGTTACTGCTGGCCGTCCGTTCTGCACCTATTCGAAAACGACCCGGACGCTCCTACCCGCGGCCATACGATCAACCACAAGACAAAGGAAATGGAACAATCACCGTGCCCGCGAGACTACCGGAAACTTAGCTTAGGGCCATTGGGGTCGCCCACCTTCTACGAAGGGTTCCGACCAGTGGCTCCCGCCGGCAATGGCGGTTGCACGAAACAGACGCATGTGAGGCTTGCGCTCTCGGCGCAGGCCTCTATTGTTTTGAGCGCCAGGGTGGCATGCCCAAGCCCAGCCTTATTGGGCGCCGGCATGTATTCGGGACCGCATGGCGGTGCCGCGCTTGACCATGCCACTCGCTGGCTTTCGGAGGTTCGAAAATTGCATCCTTGAGCACTTACGGCTTACAATAGGTGTGGGGCAAGCACTCGACGGGATGAATCAAATGGTTCGTCAACTCAGCGCAGGCATCATCTTCTTGAGCCTCGGCTCCTATTCGTTTGCCGGAGTGGCCATCACGCTTGTCCCGTCTGATCCACACTATTACCCAGGTATACCGGTCAACATTGATGTCCTTGCTCAATTGACTCCCGACACGCCGTCGGTTCCGGGTCCGGGGGGGACGGCTAGTTCCATTCGCGTTCGCATGATGCAGTTCGACCTCGCGGATTCTGATGCCGCACTGACTATCAGCCCGGTCAATCACCACCTTGGCGCGGACTTCGGTCCGGTTCCGTTCTGGGATTTCAGCGGTGCTGGGGCATGCAGCGCCGATCCGACTGCTTGTGGGACCAATTACTACGTTGACGGCAATATTAACTCCGACGATCTGCTGAACATTACTTATACTGGGTTGACTTCCAGTGGCAGCTTCATGATCACGTTGAACCAGAGCGTGCCCAAGAAGGTCGGTGAATTGGTTGTCACAATGCCGTCTATCGGCGTATACACGCTTGATCTGCTCAACGCCGACGAGGCTGACATCAACCGGGGGGCGGAAATCCGCTGGGGCTACGGAAGTACTGCTGATCCGACGGACCCGACGTCGCCGCTGCGGGCCAATACCGGCGGCATTACCGGTGGACAATTGCGTTTTTATGCTTGTGCGGGTGATCCAGATTGCATCCCGGAGCCTGGGACACTCGCGCTGCTTGGTTTGGGTGGGCTGGCCGTAGGCAAGCGCCGAAGGCGCTAATCGTAGGTGGGGGTTTGCTCTGCTTGGCGCCGATGCGGCGAGGGGCATTGCCACTGGCCGTTTCATGAGCCGGCAAGTCAGCCCGACACCAAGGCTGGGCGGCGAACCCGAGATTCTTCGCTTCGCTCAGAATGACAACTCTTCTAGCCCGTGCAATCATGCGCCGCTCATCTATACTTTACGCCGTGAAACGACCTCTGATTCTATTCGAAGACGACTCGTGCTCAGGGTTTTTGCCTTTTCTTTTTTGGCGCAGCGCCTTCGAGCTCGGAGTCGGCCGCAAGATCGTGCTCGACCGCGTCGCCCAGCGGTTGGGTGCCCCCGTCAGCGGCGTCTGGACCCGGGACTGGATGGCCACCGTCGCCGCCCAGCGGTGCGGTGCGCCAGCCAATCAACTGTTGGACGGTCCCACGATAGTGCTGAATGGCCGGTGGCTGCCGGACGGTCCCATCGAAGTCCCCAAAGGGTCGTCCGTTGGAGAGACGTCCGATCACCAAATCGCTTATATCGCCTGCGACGAAAAACTTGCACGCGCCTTTACGCCGCGCGACCTGTATGGCGGCGACAGCTGGCGCGCGATGCTGAAGGGGCTGCCGCGCACGCAAGTGACCGGTCGCATCATTCGGTATCCCTGGGAGGTCGTGGCCCATCTGGGTGATTTACTCGAAAAAGACTGGTTGCCGGGCGATGCATC
>JBKJYI010000431.1:0-5918 GCA_046715855.1 Phycisphaerae bacterium | reverse complement strand
CGATCGCGCAGCATCGTCATCGTCTTCGTGCTGACGATCTCGCACGCTCGCTCGAACGAAATGTTTTCGTCGTGGCCGCTCTCCTCCTTGGTGGCCGGCGTAAAAATCGGCTCGGGCAACTTGTCGCATTGCCGCAACCCCGCCGGAAGCTTCACTCCGCACACCGCGCCGGTTTTCTGATAATCGGACCATCCCGAGCCCGCGAGGTACCCACGCACCACGCACTCGATGGGCACGACCTTGGTCTTTTTGCAGCGCATGGTCCGGCCCCGCAACTGATCGAGATGAGCATCAAGTCCGGCCGGCGCATTGTCCTCGATAACTTCGATTAGATGGTGCGGCACGTCGCGGTCGAACTTGCCGAACCAGAACTTCGAAATGCGCGTCAACATCTCGCCTTTGCCCGGGATGGCGGTGGGCAGCACGACGTCGTACGCACTGATGCGATCGGTAGCTACCAGCAGCACCTCACCGCCCAGGTCGTATATGTCGCGCACTTTCCCGCGTCGCACCGGGTACTGGCTAATCTCCGTCCGCGTAACCACTGTCGTCTTCGTTTCCATGCCAGCAGGATAAACGAACCATTCAGCCGTGAAAACTAGCGTGGCAAAGGTGCGCCAAAGCGCAGTTCCAACCCACCTACCGTCCTCTTAACAAAGTCTCGGCTCGACTCACCCCGTGGCGTCTGTCATAATCAGTGGCTTGTGACTCTGAACCAACAACACCTGCAGACAAGCGCGTAACCTGGGCTCGATGATCTCATTTGTCGTCTACGTCAACGGTCGCCTCGCCGAAAAGGTCAATCTCAACGGCGCCTACGTCGTTGGCAGCGACGACGTGCCGCTACGCGCCGAGATTACCTTCAAGAACGGGATCATCCATTGCAAAAAACGTGCCGCCGGGCCCGCCGGCCTCGCACTGCTCTGGGAAGTGGATGGTGCCGGAGTTCTGCTCGTCGAAACCATTCGCGTACAAGAACGCGATCGCCCTTACGTCCTGCAGCTCGAGCTCGCCCGCGGCCGGCTCATGCGCGTGGCCAACAAAACCGAGGAGTGGGGTCTGCTCGATTATGACGGCACGCGCGATCTCGCCGGCCGCATCGAAAAGGCGCGCGACCTCCTGATCCGCGCCCTGCAGGCGGACCAACCCGCTGACGCCGCCAAACTTGGCCAGGACGCGCTCATCGCTGCCGTCCAAACCAGTGAGGACCTGGCCCAGTTCCATGGCGGCGCCATGCTCACCCGCCGCCGGCAGTCTCCTGGTCTGAGTCGGAAAATCTTCGGTTGTTCTTTCGCGCTCGATAAACCAACCGAGCTGGCCCGCAAACGTCTGACCGGTGCTTTCGACTTCGCTGCGTTGCCGCTCAACTGGCGCGACATCGAGCCCACCGAACAAGCCTTCAACTGGAAATCGCTCGACGGCTGGGTCGAAGTGCTGTCGCGCCCCTCGGCGGGAATTCCCCTTCGCGGCACCCCCCTGCTTTGCTTTACCGAGCGACACATTCCCGATTGGCTCTACATCTGGGAGCACGATTTCGACACCATTCGCGACCTGGCGTTCGAGCACGTCCGCCGGGTGATCAACCGCTATGGCCAGCACATTCATTCGTGGACCGTCATTCGCGGCATCCATGCTCCTACTTGCTTCGCATTCAGCTTCGAGCAACTCATGGAGCTCACCCGGATGTCCGCCGCCCTGTGCAAACAGGTGAGCCCGCGCGGAACGGCCCTGGTCGAGTTGGTTTTTCCCTTCGGCGAGTATTACGCCAGGAATCAGCGCACCATCCCCCCGCTTCTTTATGCCGACATGGTCGTGCAGAGCGGCGTCAACTTCGATGGTTTCGGCTTGCGCTTTCAAATGGGGGCTCCGGTAGACGGCATGTTCGCCCGCGATTTGTTCGCCCTCTCCACCGTGCTCGATCTCTTCGCCAAGCTCGGCAAGCCGCTGCATATCACCGGCGTCGAGGTCCCCTCGCAGATCGGTACGCGCGGCGACGACTCCGACAGCGTCCATGCGGGCAGCACAGCCGGCTACTGGCACGCACCATGGAGCGAACAAATCCAGGCCGATTGGCTCCATCGCTTTTACGAAATCGCCCTGAGCAAGCCCTTCGTGGAATCCGTTTGCTGGCAGAGCCTTTGGGATTCTTCCGCTAACAATTTGGACGGATCGGGCCGGTCATCCGCTCCAGGAAGCATGGAGGCCAGTCCTGGAGGCGGACCCCTGCACGGCGGACTTCTCCGCGGCGATTTGGTTCCCAAGGCCTCCTATAAAAAATTCCTGGATTTCCGGCAATATGTCGGTTTACCCGCCGCCCATCAGCCATAGGTACGCGAGCCGTGAGCAACGCCAGCCCCAACCTGAATGGAATTCCGAAAAACAACACGGCTCAAGCCACGACCCGCCTGCTGCTGTTTTCTTGGCTTGTTGTAATAATTTGCCTGGTTACGGTGGGACGGGAACGAAATGCAAAGCCACCCCCCACTCGTGATAACAACCTCGTGAACCCAAACAAGGCGCCTTGGTGGGAGTTAACGATTTTGCCTGAAATCGGGCCTGCGCTCGCACGGGAAATTGTTACCTATCGTGAGTCGAAGCGGGCTGCTAAGGACGCCTCGGGCGAAAATGTTTTCAAGTCAATGAGTGATATCGACGCCGTCCGGGGGATCGGTCCAAAAACAATCGCCCGCCTCGCGCCCCATCTGACGTTTGACGATGAAAACCTAGCGAAGGCGCCAGGTTCTATTGATCAGCACCGGCAACCCTAAAGCAAGCAGTACTAGTACGGTCGGTTCCGGCACAGCGGCACCATTTCGATTGCTCCGCGCCATGGCGGGATGAGTCGGATTCAAGTGGTCATAGCGGTGGTTCGGGTAAGACGTTGGCGAGGCGCTCAGGTCGATTAGCTTGCTCATCTCGGTGAATGGATTCTCTTTGCCCGCCTGTTCAAAAAGCGGGTCCACCAGCACACCCAGCGCGTCAACAAAAATGTTCCCCGACATCACGATGGGCCCAAGGTCGGAGTCGAATGTGCCGGTATCGTCAATGATTCCCTCGCGCGTGACGGTATTGCGCCTCGAGGACGTGATCGAGAGGTCGTAAAACCCCAGGGCATCGATCGAAAAATTCCCATCGATGAGCATGGACCCCGAAACGACGGTGGACTGCGGACCGATGTCCGAAACATAGCTGTAATTAAGAGGGATGACCTGGCTCCGATTGTTCAGCGACGTGGAAAAAGAGACGTCGAACTCCGGCAAAAGCCTGCCGCCCGTCGACATTTGCAGGGAAATCGGTCCTTGCAAGGCAACCTCGGTTCCGCCGAAGTCGAAAAGATTCCCATTGAATTGCCGATTGATGAGCAAATCGACTCCGCCGCTGAGCGGGTTCCGGCTCCCGCGCGCATCAAACCCGGCAAAGTCGAGCGCGGTAGCGACGTTATGAATCGTGTCCGCCTGCAACGACGTGGAAAGAAACGATGTCATTAACGTCAAAGCTAATGCAATGCGTGTCATTCGTTTGTCCCCGACCCACTGATTAACCTTCAATTCGACGAAGTGTCATTATCCGGTTCTGCTCGCCCCGCGGCAAGTAACCCTGCCCTCATGAGTTATCGACCAATTCAATCTGGTCAAACACAGCAACCCTCAAGGCTTCTCAAACCATACGATCGCACTCGGGTAATCAAGCACCATTCGAAACTCCTTAAGAACGTTGCCGCCAATCGCCCCCACCACCGGCTTGTCCGTCCAGTTCGAAAAGTGTTCACTGAAGTTATTATCCGGACGTTGCGTAAACCAAACATTCCGTACCGCAAAACCCGCGATCGTCAGTTCCGGCACTTCAATCATGGACTCGCCCGACCCTTCTTCCGCATTCGGCACGAAACGCCAATCCGGATGCGCCTTCTTCCACTGATCGAAAATCGCATTGGAAATCAAGCTCGTAGCCCGGACGGCCGGACCGCCTTCATCAATCGCCTTCAAAGCATTCGCGGTAATCGAAACCGACGATCCAGTCGCAAGCAGCACGTCCAGCTTTTCACCGGCGACCTCGACCTCGATGCGCGGATAATTGATCGCTCGCTGCCCTTGCTCGTTCTTGCGAAATCCCAACTCCACTCGATGGGCTTTATCCGAACCGACGGCCTTACCCTCAGCATGATAAATCAGCTTCCGCCCCGGATAATCCAGCGTCCAAACCCGATCGGCGAACCACCCCTGACCGATGATTCCATCAATTTCTTTCGTCAACCACGAAAGCCTCATGCGCACCGGACCAGGCGCAATGGGTATGACATCCCCTTCCGTCTTAGGAGCCGGAATCCCCTTCCCCGCCTCGAACTCAGGCCACTTTGCCGCCATGCCTTTGTAGTCCGACAGCGTAACGCCTGTGACGGAAAGCTTAAGCCGCACGGCCGCATCATCAAAAATCAGCACCCCCCCGCCGGTATCCGTCAGCAGCCGGATAACCTCGCCCTCCGCGATCACCGGCACCACGAAAAAGCGATCCTGATCGTATTGGGTCGGCAGCACGACATCTGCGCCGCTGGCCGCCATTTGCCCCCTGCAAACCAAGAAAAAAACCCCCAACGCCCAAACTCGATTCATTGGTCGACTCATTTTGGTGATCCTTCCACGATCCAAACGTGCTCAAAATCAATTCCATAAAATGTATAGACGTCCGAACTCAACGTCCAGAAAAGTGGACTTGCAGCCTCCATCTATCGGACTCATCCCTCGCACTCAAAGTCCCCCCAATCCCGTGCCGATAACCCGCAGGAGTACCTGTGCCGGTTCGCCCAATGACGTGGCGGAGGAGAATATTGATGAAACGGACGTTGATTACCTGGCTCGCCTGCGCGGGCATCGCTCTCGGAATCATTCTCGGTTGCAGCACCCCGGTTGACGTGGGAGGCGGTTCAGGCTCCAGCGACAACGACAATGGCGGCAGCGGCGGCGGATTCGTCGATGATGGCGGCGATTTTTCCGAAGCCCCGCCCTCTCCCGGCGGAACCGGCGGGACCGACGGCCAGCCCGGCGAAGGACCCGGCGGAGGCGACCAAGGCCCCATCGACCTTCCCTCCGAAGAAACCCGCAGCTTTTTCACCGCCTTCCAGGTCGACCCCGTCGAGGAAGACACGGCCGGTGCGAAATTCGTGGTCGCCGCCGACGTCGATCAGGATGGACTCACCGACCTGGTCAGCGCGTGGAATCAATCGCAACCCGTCCAGCTTCACCTTCAACGCCGCGACCCCGCCGGAAATATTTCTTTCCGTTCCGTTACTCTGGCCGGCACAACGCCCATCGCCATAGTCGCGGGCCTCGAATTGGGCTTGATCAACGGGGATGACTTCCCCGACGTCGTCGTTCTGGTCAAAGCAACCGGCCTCACGACCATATGCCCGACGTGCGAAGGAAACGCAGAAACATCAGAGGGCGGTTCGCTCGACGGCCAGATTATCATCCTCTTCAACCCCGGCGACGCCGCCACGATCCCCGACGGGGATCGCTGGAACGAAGTAGCGCTGGTCAATCCGTTCGTCGCGCTCCGCAGCGGAAACAATCATTTTCCAGGACTTGGAGGAGACGCCGATGAAGCCAAGACCAAACCGGAAAATTCCGGATTCACCGCCCTCGCCGTCGCCAACATCGATGGACTTCCCGGCGATGATATTGTGGTGGCCAACAATCCGGCAGAATGTGACACTCTCGGGCAACAGCCTCCCATCAACACCGTAGACCTGCTGGTGAATCCCGGTCCGGGTCTGGCCGAAACCCCCGCGAGCTGGGGAGCCCCCACCATCATTGGCTCCGCTTCCGGGCCGGTATCAGTCCGAGGACCAGTAACGATCATGCGCGATCTCCCCGCCGTAAAGGACGTCGAAATCTACGACATCGACGGAGACACCGACCTTG
>JBKJYI010000430.1:0-7347 GCA_046715855.1 Phycisphaerae bacterium | reverse complement strand
CCTTGCAGAAAACGGTATCCTTGAAACAGACTCCGTTTTACCCTGCAAACCGAGGCATTTCGAGTACTTTTTGCAAAGTCAACGCCCGAATCACGCTTGATCAGGGGCTAGCCTCACGGAGGGCAGTCGAAATGAACACAGTTCACGCACCATCACTGGATGCGGGATTGGGCTGGTTGAACACCGATCGGCCGTTGCGGCTCGACAAGGAGTTGCGCGGTCAGATTGCGGTGCTGGACTTCTGGACCTACTGCTGCATCAATTGCATGCACATCCTGCCGGATCTTGCGTTTCTCGAACACAAATATGCGAACGAGCCGGTGATCTTCATTGGCGTGCATAGCGCGAAGTTCACCAACGAAGCATCGCCGGAAACCATTCGCGCGGCCATTCAGCGCTATGAAATCAAGCATCCGGTGGTGATCGACGATCAGATGAAACTATGGCAGGCCTATGCGGTTCGAAGCTGGCCGACCGTCGTGGTGGTGAACGCGCAGGGTTATGTGGTGGGCAGCGTGGCGGGCGAAAACAATCGCGAGGCGCTGGATCAAATGATTGGGCAGGCGCTGGCACAAGGGAAGGCCAACGGCACTCTTGCGGCGGAGCCGTTGAAGATCGAGCGGGACGGCATGGTTCGGTCAGCATCGGGGCTTGCGTTTCCGGGAAAAGTTTTCGCGGACGCGGAACTTCGGCGGGTCTTTGTTTCCGATTCCAACCATAACCGCATCATCATTGCGGAATGGCCTGATGACTCGGGCCGCGCGAAAGTCGTGCAGGTGGTGGGCAGCGGGGAAATTGGCGCTGCGGATGGACCGGCTGATAAGGCGACATTCAATCATCCTCAGGGTTTGGTCACGGGCCCGGGCAACCTGTACGTCTGTGATACGGAAAATCACCTGATCCGCAAAATCGATCTGGAGACATACGAAGTCACGACGGTCGTCGGCACAGGCAAGATGACCTATGACTTCGCCGGCGGGCGGATGGGCCGGCAGCAAGGGATCAATTCGCCGTGGGACGTGGTGCGCGAAGGCTCGACGCTTTATGTGGCCATGGCCGGACAGCATCAAATCTGGCGGATCGATTTGCCGGTGGGATTTTCGCGGGCGCTGGCGGGAACTGGACGCGAAAACATAGCCGACGGCCCGACGGAAACTTCCGCATTTTCGCAGCCATCGGGAATCTGCATGATGGGCGGCAAGCTCTACGTCGCGGACAGCGAAGTTAGTGCCATACGCTGTATCGACATGGCCACCGAGCGCGTCAGCACGATCCTGGGCGAAGGGCTCTTCAGCTTCGGCGACGTGGACGGCGCATTTCCCAAGGCCAAACTTCAGCACCCGCTCGCAGTGGTGACCTACGGCATGTCATTGATCGTGGCGGATACGTACAACCACAAGATCAAAGTCGTGGATCCGGCGGCGCGGTCGGCTCGGACTATTCTCGGAAGCGGCAAGCCTGCTACGGAGACGTCGGTTGGGGGCCCGGCTTTTTTCGAGCCGGGCGGATTGTCGGTGGCGGGCCACGACCTGTTTGTCGCAGATACGAACAATCACCGCGTTGTCTACATGAACTTGCAAACTCATCGCTGGTTTGAGGTAATTTTTGAAGGTCTTACCTCGCCGATCGCTGAGTTTGCGCCAGCCGGGGAGAAGGCGATTACCGCCAATGTTGCGGCGGGCAATGATTTGCAAATCGAAATCGATGTGGAGTTGCCAGATGGATTTCACTTCAATGGCGAGGCGCCGTGGTCAGTTCGAGTGTCAGACAATGGCGCCACGCTGGTCCAGCAAACGGGGCGATCGCAGAATCCGCCAATTCGTGTGAAGGTGCCCGCGAGTCATGTGCGCCCGGGTATTTGGCAGCTCGAGGCCTCCTTCGCCACATGCAAAGCGGGGCCTGCAAGTCATTGTGTTCCTCATGTTCATCGTTGTGCTATCCACCTGCAAACCGGAGGGGTGTCGAAATCTCTGCAAATTACTGCGACAGTGTGACCGGCGCGGCGTCACATCGTTCCGATATGTGGGTGCTGGAGTGCCGATGTGAGCGTCACTTTATCGTAGCCGGGTTTGCAAGCTTCTATTCTTGCCCGAACATTGATATGATGGCTCAACGAACGGTTCAAGCGAGGATAATCCCATGAAGCGCGCACTTTTGATTGCTGGCTTGGTCTGCATGTTTGCAACGTCGGCAAATGCGAACTTTCACCTGATGCAGATCGAGCAGGTGATCGCCGGGGCCAACGGCGACACCAGCATGCAGGCAATTCAACTTCGCATGCGTGCGGTCGGCGAAAACATTGTGCGCCTTTCCCGGATTCGGGCATGGGATGCGGCAGGGTCCAATCCAGTCATGATCATCGACATGACCCGGGACCTGCCCAATGGCCAGCTCGGTGATCGCGTTCTCATCGTCAGCTCGTCGTTCGTTTCCGCGACGAATCCCCGCGCGGCGGCCGACTTCACCATGACCGCGACGATTCCGGAATCCTACCTGGCCGCCGGCAGTCTCACGTTCGAACAAGATAACGGCACGATCTATTGGCGGCTCAGCTGGGGCGGGGCGAATTATACCGGCTCGACTTCGGGGCATACCGACAACGATAACGATGTCGGATCGCCGGCTGATTATGGGCCGCCGTTCGCGGGTCCCATCCCTTCGACGACTTTACAGGCTCTCCGTTTCACTGGGACGGCCACGGCTTTGAGCACGACGAACGCGGCAGATTATGTGGTGACGGCAGGCGCCGCGGTCTTCACCAACAACGCTCGAAATTCGTTTACGGTGATCGAACCGGCTCCCGCCGGCGCCGGCGATATCGACGACGACGGCGATGTGGACGATACAGATTTTGCCCGCTGCGTGGTCTGCCTGGCCGGCCCCGACGGTGCGATTCCCGCGAACTGTGCGAGCGAGGAGTTCGCAGCCTGCGACTTGCATGAGGATTTCTCGGTTGATCTTTTCGACGCGGCGGAGTTGGTCCCGCTATTATTCGCCCCCTAAGCGTTCGAATGGGGACCCCATTCGGTGGATGGTGGCGGGAAGCCATCCACCAGTGACTGAAGTCGGTGGCAACAATCGGTCGCCCTCCGGGCGGGGATGAGACTCCCCTCAAGTCTTCTTTTTGTAGCGAGAAGTCGAACCCTCACACAACCCTCTCGCCAAGGGAAGGGGGGAGATTCTTCGCTGCGATCAGAATGACACAATCTCGGTCGATTGCCGCAATTCCGCGCGAACTGAAGTTCGCGGCTCGCTCCGGACCCCCCTTGGTTCCCCCTTAGCAAGGGGGGAGGCGTTAGAACGGGGCTTCGGAGCGGGCTATCCGGGGAGAGGAATACGGTTCGGGCTCGGCGGAGAAGTTGCCGAAGCGGGTGAACTTGCGGTTGAAGGAGAGGTTGATGGTGCCGGTGGGCCCGTTGCGCTGCTTGGCGATGATGAGTTCGGCCAGTCCCCTCATCGATTCGTCCTCGGGCTTGTAGTACTCCTCGCGGTGAATGAGCAGCACGACGTCGGCGTCCTGCTCGATGGCGCCGGATTCGCGGAGGTCACTCATGATGGGTCGCTTGTCGCTGCGGCCTTCGGCCATGCGGTTGAGCTGGGCCATGGCGATGACGGGAATGTTGAGCTCGCGGCCAAGAGCCTTCATGCCGCGGCTGATGGTAGAGATTTCGACCTGGCGGTTTTCGGCGGCCGGGGTGTGCATGAGCTGAAGGTAGTCGACGAAGACGGCCTGGATGTCGTAACGCTGTTTGAGCCGGCGGGTTTTGGCGCGAAGCTCCATGATGGTCATGCCGGCGGTGTCGTCGATGTAGAGCGGGGCCTGCTCGAAGTCGGCGCAGGCGTGCAAAAGCTCGCGCATTTCCTCGTCGGTGAGCGTCCGGCGGCGGAGGCGCTGCAAATCGATCCCGTGGCCGTGCGAGCAGACCAATCGCTGGGCGACCTGGGCCCCGCTCATTTCCATGGAGAAGAAAGCGACGGGGACTTTCTGATCGAGAGCGGCGTGCTGAGCGATGGTGAGTCCCAGCGCCGTCTTACCCATGGAGGGCCGTCCGGCAAGCACGATGAAGTCGCCGGCCTGAAACCCGCCGGTGTATTCGTTGAGCTGAGTGAAACCGGTTGGCACTCCGGTGCAGATGCCCTCGTCGCGAAGCTCGAGCTGCTCAGAAAGGCGGCGCACCAAATCCTTGATGGCGATGCTCTGGCCGGCGACGCGGCGCTCGGTGCATTCGAAGATTTTGCGCTCGGCGATGTCGAGGATGTCCTTGGCCTCGTCGATGCCGGAGTACGCGGAGTCGGAAATCTCGCCGGCGGTGCGAATGAGGTCGCGGAGCATGCCCTTGTCGCGGACGATGCGGGCATAATGTTCGGCGTTGGACCAGTCGGCGAAACTCTCCGCCAGCAGGATCATGTAATCCTGGCCGCCGATGAAGTCGAACAGGTCGCGGCGGCGAAGCTCGTCGGCGACGACGATGAGGTCGATGGCCTTGCCGGGGTCGTCGTAGAGATCGAGCAGGACTTCGAAGAGCTTTTGGTGGACGGGGATGTAGAACCAGCCCGAATCGGCGCGGCCGACGATGGGGATGACGCCGGCGATGGCGTCGCGGCTCATCATCATGGAGCCGAGCAGCGCCTTTTCGGCGTCGAGGTCCTGGGGCGGAACGCGCTCCGGGCGGACCGGAGCGGAAGTCCTATTGACCGTTGCCAGTGTCATGTTTGCCAGCCTCCCTGCCGGCTGGGGTTGCTTCCTTCTTCTGATCCTCTTCCCCTTCTTCGCCTTCCTCACCGGTCTTTTCGCGCACCACCCAGACTTTGATCATGCTGCGAAGATCGGCGGCGAAGCGAAGCTCGACCTCAAGATTGTCCAGCCGGCGAAGCGGCGCATGCAGTTGAATCTGCTCAGGGGCGACGTGATGCCCTTCTTCGGCCAGGGCGGCGGCAATTTCCTTGCGGCCGACGGAGCCGTAAAGCACGCCGTCTTCGTTGGCGCGGGCTTTGATGGTCACCTCGACGCCCTCGAGCCGCTTGGCGATGCTCTCCAGCACAGCGCGCTCGCGGGCCATTTCCGCTTCGGCCTGGCGACGGGCGTCGGCGAGGCGGCGCACGTTGCTCGTCGTGGGCTCAGTCGCGAGCTTGCGGGGCAGAAGGTAGTTGCGTGCGAATCCTTCGTTGACGTCCACGACGTCGCCGACAATTCCCAACGCGGCGACGTTCTTACAAAGCAATAACTTCATGATGATCTCTCAACTTCAAGTGTACTACCCGCTCCCTCACGGTCGCGGCTCTGTTTCAAAATGGTATATCATCGACCGGTGCGGCCGGTTCAAAATCGCCGTGTTCGGGCGCTCCGCGACCTTGCGCGGGACCGCCCATTTCGCCTCGGCGCGGCGCACCTTCGCCGCCTTCACCACCTCGAGCGCCGCCACCGCCGGTGCCCAGGAAGGTAAAATTTTCCACGATCACTTCGTGCTTGCTGCGCTTGTCGCCTTCGGGCGTGGTCCACTGGTTGAGGTGCAAACGTCCCTCGACCAGCACCGTGCGGCCCTTGCCCATGTATTGATTGAAGGTCTCGCCGCTGCGGCCGAAGACCGTGCAGTCCACGAAGCAGACTTCCTCGCGCATGTTTCCGTCGCGGTCCTTGAACTTATGGTTCATGGCCATGCCGAACTTGCACACCGCTGTGTTCGCGGGCGTGTAGCTCAGTTGCGGGTCGCGAGTGAGGTTTCCCACCAGGACGATTCGGTTATAGCTTGCCACGGCGTTTGCCCCTTCCGAGGAGTTAGTAATCCTATGCTGAAAAGACTCCGAATGTCCGCGCGAACTAAAGTTCGCGGCTCGCCTGGCTATTCGTTGCTCAGGTCGGGGATGGGCTCGTCCACACCCGCAGGACGCGGACCACGGCCTGCGCCGACCGGTTCGCGATCGAAGCTTCGCGGTCCGCGTCGGTCGCCACGGTCCCCACGATCGCGATCACCGCGATCACGGTCGCCGCGGCCTTCGCTGCGCCCGCCGCCGTATTCATCGCCTTCCGGCTCGACCACGCGCGGAGCGGCGGCCTTCTCCATGAGCTCGGGCGTCATGCCGTCGGCCCGCAGAACCAGGACGCGAAGCACGTTTTCCGAGAGCATCGCGTCACGCTCGAAGCCGGTGATCTTGCCCGGCGGGGCGTTGAAGTAGACCAGGACGTAGACGCCGCGCTAGCGGCCTTTGAGCTTGTAGGCGAGGCGCCGCTCCTCCCACTTGCGGAGGAAGACGATCTGGCCTTCGGCGCGGTCCATGATCCGCTTGATTTCGGCTTCGCAATTTTCAAACGAGCCGGCAAACGTCGGATCAAACAAAAACATCGCTTCGTATAGGTTCAACTTGATCACTCCTGGGCCTTCTCTTCTCTTCGATCTTCCATATTTTGGCACTTTGTGCCACCGCTCCGTGAGCAGCGGTCTTCAATCGTTCGCTTTCGACTCAACATTAAATTTATTCATCGCAGCATCGGCACCCTCTGCAACCCAGCACTCCAGGGCGTCGGCAGCTCGCTTGATCGCGGCCTTGATCACCGGCTTGTCCGGTCCATCGAAAGGCGTGAGCACGAACAACTTCTGATCGCCGATCTTCTCACCAATGCCCAGCCGCAAACGGCACCACGCATCGCTGCCCAACCGGGTAACGATATCGTCCAGCCCGTTATGCCCGCCCGCCGATCCGCTCTTGCGAATCCGCATCTTGCCCACCGGCAGGGCCAGGTCGTCCACCACCACCATCAGGTCGGCGAGCTCCAGCTTGTAGAACTGGCCGGCCGCCAGAACCGCCTGCCCGCTGCGGTTCATGTACGTCGTGGGCTTGAGCAACCCCACGCGCTCACCGCGAAATTCGCCCAGGCCGAACCACCCGTGAAACTTCTCGGCGCCCATGCCGATCTGCCAACGCCGGGCCAGCTCATCGACAACATCAAACCCGACGTTATGCCGCGTCCCTGCATATCTGGGCCCAGGGTTTCCAAGTCCGACGATCAGCTTCACTGCTCATACCGTGCCACAGGAAATTGCATGGCGGCGCTGCGCTTGGCCATGCCACCCGGGGGTCGCGCGAACTGAAATTCGCGGTTCGAAAAAACTACTTCCTTTCCTCGGCCTCCTCATCCTTCTTGATGCGACCGATGCGCTCGGGCTCGGCCACCGCCGCTTCTTCGCCCTCAACCGGCGCGGCGGCCACTTCTTCCACAATCTTGCGAACCGTGGCGATGCGCTCTTCCGGTTCGGCGATCGCCACCACGCCCGGCGGAAGCTGCAAATCCTTTACCAGAAGTGATTCGCCCAAAGCCAGCTGAGTGACGAAGGGGTGCAGCGTATCGGG
>JBKJYI010000429.1:0-5662 GCA_046715855.1 Phycisphaerae bacterium | reverse complement strand
TTGCTGACGACCCGTTCGGTACCGGGCGGTATCTCATCTATCTCCCCCACCCCGGCTTTGCGGCCAAGATCACGACCAAGCCAGCATCAACCATGCTCTCCTCCCCAGAGCACATCCTTCCCGACGGCCGACTACTCTATGATTTCGTCTGGTTCGGTGGCCGCCATCCTAAAGACTTCGCTGAGCTAATGCGGAAATGCGAACAGGCTCTGAAAGAATACGACGACCAACTTGCCCTCATGCGTCATCAGTCGGAGGAGACCGCTTTGCTCGGGTGACTCGGCCAGCCTCGATTCTGTGACAGCCTTCGCGAAGCGGTGTTTTCCTCGAACGGTCGAACTATTCGCCGCCGCCAAGGCACGCATTCAATCGGTAGACGCTCATAGCCCGCGGTCGAACGGGCTCGATTCACCTTCCTCCAGATGCACATAATCTGTTGGCGCACCGGGGCGTAGGGAACAAACGGGATATTCGCAAACATGGTGGCGAGTCCTTCACAGGAACGTCGACACGCGAAATGTATAAATATCGTTTTGAGCTGCCGGTATTCACCCTGAGCGATTCGCACGCAAACACGACCGTTGCGGTGGGACACCGAGTATCCGGCGAACTTGATCGGCGTGTGCCGTGCATCACGGATCTGGCCGGCTTCATCCTCGAAAAACGAATGCCGACCGTGGGTTGCCAGCAATAAAAAAAAATCATCATACCGAATGTACTGCACGTTGGCCTCGCCTCTCCGTTTTCGTGAGCAACGTTGTTTCTGAGAGCGATCAATCCCGTACTTGGTGACCAATTTGTGGTCAACCCCGTTACGGTCCTTTCCATTGGGAATGCGAGCCGCCACGTAAAACCAATAGCCATGACGGAGGTATTGCGTGGCTACTTGCTGTAGGAATCCGATGACCGATGTCGCCTCACAACGATATGTCATTTCGCCATATTGAATCGATGCCAAAGTGGAGTGTTTCAGGCACACTCCCCAAGCCTTTTCAATCCTTTCAAGAAAACGATCTCAACCATCATCCGCGTTTGCAGAACGCAAGGATCGACTCCAGTTCCAACTCGGTGGGCTCACGCCCCAACCCTTCGACGTAGAACGCCACTAGCCGTTCGCGAACCTCATCCGGCAATTTCTCCGGACAACTCCAACTCAAGCCCATCCCAGAGAGCTGATCCAGGTAGTTCGCCGGCGGGTCGCCAATGACGGCGCCGCACCGAGTTTTCCACCAACCCATACCGAAACCTCCTTCACGAAAGTGCATCGCGCGAAAATAATTCCTGAGTTTGCGCGTGCGCAAACTAGTTTCTTACGTTCACGTTGCCCACTTATGCAACAACCCTTTCTCAACCGTTAAACTCAATCCTTGTTCATGCTTCACGCTCCTTTTCTTGTCGCCCGTACATCGTCACAGGAAGCGAACCCGCCAGGGCCCGCTTCCTGTGACCATTCGTCCCGATTGTTTCTTCAGTTCCTCGGTTTTTTCAAACCGAGGAACGCCCTTCGGACGGGTCATGCCCGTCAGCTCTTTCGTCGTCGTTTACGTCCGGGTAACCAGCCCGGACTCGAACGATGCATGACTGCCCTGCCACGCACACGCTCCGCTTGCCGCGGACTCCTACTCAAGCCACTCTCCCCCACTACGGCGTTGAATCACCCTGCCGACTCTACGCAGGGCACCGGTTACCACACCGGCAGCCGCAGTGGATCCCGGATTAGCAGTCGTAGTCGATCAGTCAGTCACGTTGCTAGAGGTTAAAAACCTCAGGTCGATCCCGGATGGCCGCAGCTCCCGCTGGGTCATCGTTTGCATGTCCAAATTACGGACATGATTTCAGCAGCCCGAAACTAGAAGCAGCCGCTTACCCATCGAGACCAACTCTTCACGGTTTGGCACCGTCTCTGACTGTTCTTACCGGCAAGGGCTTTCGCCCCTTTCATGGTTGAGCTGTTCGCCGTTCGCTTTTTCTGCGAATCGCCGGGCCTTGTCTTCGAGCCCGGTCGTACACGTCGCCGCGTACGAGCTCCCCACGCCGGCCGAGGTTGAACGAACCTTACGGGCCTTTCACCCGAGAGGCCCACAACTTAGGTGAGCTTTGGTCCGAACCCCCTGGGAAGGATTAAGGAAAACATCCCGCACCTTCTTCCACGTCTGCGACCCACTCGCCAAAATACCTCAATGACGAGCGGGTATTTCTCCGTCGCCCCGCCTCAAACGATGATTTTCCATCGGATAGAACGCGGAGATTGTCTTGCGGCATCCGTGCGGCGAAGTTGTTACTTCCGCGAGCCTCCGTCGAACCGGACGAGCATCTCTCGATGCATCCGGCTCTACGGGCCGACAACGTAGCGGGTGGTAAGCATGATCATTTGAACATGCAGCCGCTCCCTTAGCCCCGATGGTTAGTCGGGGTTTACCGGGTGTTGTCGCCTGTCCGAAGGACGTCCCAGTAACGTGTTGACGTTTCCAGACGACCGAAGGCATACGCCTTCGGCGGGTACATTAGCGCGCTGCGATTCAAGTGGATAGATGATTTCGTGTCGGACAAATGCGGATTTTGAAATCGAAGTTTGGCCAGGCGACAACGTACCGTCACGACTTCGTCCGTACGATCCACTACCGGTAACCGCTTCGGCCGACCCCGCCGCCCACGGGCTCGCTGCGCTCCGCCCTCACCCCGTCTGAGGTCGGCGACAAGGTTGTCTCCCCGCCACGCAGCAAGAAGCACGCCAGCCCGGCACCGCCAAGATTCCACCCCGCAGACCCGCCGGACTGTCATGCTTCGTGCCAATGCTTCCCCCCCAAAACCAACAACCTCGCCGCCGGCCATTTTTTGAGAGCCTGTCGTCGTTCTCCGGGAAAGGCGAGAGAACGACGACAGCCTCTCGAAATGCGGGAACGCGATTCGAGAGGCGTCGGCGAAAAACTACGTCGGTGCGACTGCAAGCCGCTCGACCACTTAAGGAGAAACGAATATGGCATGGAGACCAACGCAGTACCTTATCGAAGGCGAACTGGAAAACAGAACCGCCGGAAAAGTCACGGGCTGGTTACGCTTTGTCGGTATGCAAAAGAAAGTAACCTTTGACCTTGCGGGTGACTTTCACCGCGACATTCGCGGTGCGGCAATACGCGTCACCGGGCCCGGACTGGAAGCGGAGCCAGACCTGGATGAACCTGACATGAGCGGATTTTGCTCGCACCAAATCGGCGAGGCCGGCGATATTACCGCCGGTCTTCCGCCTTTTGATTATGGACAGGACCCGTACATCGAATGGTATTCCCAAAACGGCCGGGTGGTTCTTGAGCCGGTGCGCGAAAGCGTTCGAGTACTCGGAACACCCATCCCCTACAACAAAATCAAGCCAATCGACCGAACGAGGCAAGATGGATTAATCACCGTATGGATGGCTGAATTGGCTCAGCAGTTTAACGTGCCGGCATTTGCCACCAAACTCCCTGTCGAGCAGGGCGATGGGGCTTTTACGCACTGGATTCAGCTTCCCGGCGGCAAGGTGATTGGTGAAGCAGAGCCTTTGACTCCAGTAATAGACGACATGCTGCCGGTTCGAGCGCGAATCTTCAACCTCAATAATGTTGTGGTGATTGGGGTCGTATCCCGCAGCCAATTAAAGCCAAAGGAAAATACCTCAATCACGTAACTAATCGGGCCGGGAGCCCCCGGCCCATTTCTCTCTCGAATCTGACCCAACTTCAAGAGCCCAAGGCCTTCCGAATTGGACGAATTTGCAGAACCGTCCAGCCCTTAACCAACCAGAATTTACTTGTTCGGAATCGCGTTTCCAAGAAGATTCGATGTCAAAATGTCCAAACTTGCTTCGTCAACTGAGCCACTCCCCAGCCTGATTACTTCTCGTTTTGAATTCTTGACTTTTCTCATCGTTTATCGCGACCACCCCGCCCGCAGCACCCGCCCCTCCCAACAACACCCGCTCAACACCGCCCCCGACACCCTTCCCCGCAGCCGGTTCATACCGGGGACCCATGGCGTGATGGCCGTCATGTATAAATGCCGTCATTAAGCTCATTTAGCACATACAGCAATACATTCTTCATACACAGGTCGGCCGCACCAAGCGTGCGCTCAATTTTGAGGTTCGAACTAACCAACGCAGCGACCGCCGTGTCCTTACTTTTTGTCAGCGGGGAACCGGAAGCATGCTTCGAACACAGCGTGATCACCAAATTCTCAAAACGCTTGCCATCAAGGTTCGCCTCCTTTCTCTTACCCAGATTGCCACAGCCTGGTGGGCCGATACTGCTGTTCCCGAGGTTCATGCGCGGCGTCGCCTGAACGAATTGCGGGATGCGAAAGTTCTTCGAGAGACCACCGTCCCCGTGTCTCCCATGCTTGAGATGAAAGCTCCGGTGATCGTTTGGAAACTTGCACAGGCAGCCCCAGACCACGCCGCCATCGCTCGCATCCTCCTGAATCGCTGGCCATCCGTGGCAACCCAGCCGAAGAGTATTTTCTCCGCTAGCGAGGCGACAAATAACCTTTATGGCGGGCCGCTGAGCGTACGCCCGATCCACCTTGCCCATGTGGACCACGATCTACACGTAGGTGAGGTGTACCTGCACTTCGTGCGAAACCATCCCGCGCTTGCAGAACGCTGGAGGGGTGAGGACGTACGTCCCAAATCGGGTTATCGGCTTAAAGATCCGGATGCCGTGCTGGAGTTCGAGGACGGTGCACGTATCCATGTAGTTGAGTTCGGTGGACGGTACGACGCCGAGCGAGTCCGCGACTTTCACAACGATTGCGCCAAGCGAAATCGATCCTACGAGATATGGTAACCGAAACAGAAACAACCCGGCTCATGGAGCGTGACGAGCAGATCCTCCGGGATCACTTTGGTCGGTTCCGCATCACCACCGCTGAGGCCCTGCAAGCGGTCTACTGGAGCGACCGCACGTCTGATGCCGTAAAGAAATGGTCCCAGCGCATGCGAGCGGGGGAATATCTCCGACACGGTACGCTCGCCAACGGGCGGCAGTTTTTCTATCCTACGCACAAGACCATCGTCCTGGCAGAACTTCCCCGTCGGTATGCCAAACCGCCCAAAGGCTATGATCTTGCACGGTTCTACGGAATTCTCTCTTTTTGTTGCCTAGGCCCCGTCAAGTACGAAAAAATCTCGTCCCTCGAATTTCATCGGCGGTTCCAGCAATTGTGTTCCCAGAGTCTCGATCAGTCGCTCTACTACGCCGACACCGACTTTCAAAGCGTACAGTACCCACGCTGTAATCGAATCGGATATTTGCTGGTGGACGCAGGAAGCCGCGTTCGCCAAGTGATCACGCGCTTTCGCCAAGTGATCTCTCAGCGCCTTCAAGTTTCGCTGTGGCATCAATGGATTGAAAGAGGGCGCTTTATCGTCACGGTTGTCACGGCAGATGCGGACAAGGCCCGTCGTTTGCAGGAGGCGTTGGCCGCCATCCGTCAACCGGTTCCTTTTCGTATTGAGGTACGCCCAGACCTGCTCGACGTTGTCCCATTGGAAGTGACCCATGCGCCCGAACGTGAAAACAACGCGTGATGTGATTAATGTCGATGCCTTACCTTCTACGGGAGGCATGGAGTTGGACTACCGGACCCAACTCTTAAGTGCAGCGGCGCGACGCAGGTGGACCTGGGG
>JBKJYI010000428.1:0-11284 GCA_046715855.1 Phycisphaerae bacterium | reverse complement strand
CCCCATCGGGCGCCGGCATGAATCGTAGGGTGGATGCCATGCCCAAGCCCGGCCCCATCGGGCGCCGGCATGAATCGTAGGGTGGATGCCATGCCCAAGCCCGGCCGCATCGGGCGCCGGCATGAATCTCAAGAGCATGGCGGCGCTTCGCTTGGCCATGGCACCCCCTTACATTCAAACCCAGTGGCGAATTCCATCGACAACTTGACGATGCAATCTGATTCTCCGGCGTAATAGTCGCTTACCTATTACCTATCGCGTTCA
This sequence comes from Phycisphaerae bacterium, assembly GCA_046715855.1. Lineage (GTDB taxonomy): Bacteria > Planctomycetota > Phycisphaerae > UBA1845 > UBA1845 > CAZAMB01. The sequence goes on along the minus strand of JBKJYI010000428.1, from coordinate 11,020 downwards.
ATTTGCTCCGGCGATTCCGCATATTGCATGCAAAAATCAGCGAAGCGATGAAAACATTTTCAGGATTACCAACCTTAACAGTCGTTCGATGGCACTGACCTTGGATTTGTGGGCTAAACATAGCATTTAACGAACCTTAGCATCGAATTCATGCTTATGAATTGTGCGCCTCAATTTCCGGTTCAGCTCGGAAACTCTTGCGGCTTGCCGCCGCCGGGGTGAATCATTTTGTTCAAGAGCGCGCGCCGTAAGCGCCGATTAGCGTAAAATGAATTCGGAATGCCGTCCTGGGTGCGGAGCGCGCAGTTGTGATTTAGCGCGCGGCATTGCAGCAGCGAGTGGCGCGAGCGGCGTTTCGAGTGTGCGCGGTCCCGGTGATTCTTCGGGAAATGGTGGCGTTTGTGGAATTGGCAGTTGACTTGACTCTGCCGATTCCTACAATTCGCCCGCTGAAGCCGATAGGTTCGGTTGCCTGGCGCTGGCCGGGACGAACCTGGTGATGCATCGGCGGTTGGCTGCTTTCGGGTGCTGGCGCGTTCCGGAAGTTGGCTGACCCCCAATTCAAATGCATTGCGGAAGCGTTAGGGCTTTGCCCTTTCAGGCGGCGGCATCGATTGAGACTTGTGTTAGACACTTTTGAGTTGCGGCATCGCTGGCGGCGTTTTGCGTCTCCGTGCAGAACGAGGTCGTAGGCCGCGCTTAAAGGTTTGTTTATTGGAGCGTTAGACAGCGTGTGAGTGGAAATCACGCCACAGTTTTTCTATTTGGAGGTTAACAAGAGATGACTAGATTCAAGACAGTAGGTCGGTTCGGCACGCTCTGTGGCGTGTTGGCAATTGTTGCAATGACGACGGGGTGTCCGTTCGCGGACATCTTCAGTCCTTGCAATGGGTTCAACGTGAACGACAACAACCCGTGCACGACGGATACGTGCCGGGTGGATAATGATGGCGATCCGGTGCGGGTCAACACGGCCATCGCCAACTGTTGTACTGCGGCAACCGTCTCGACGGCCTGCACCGACACCAATCCCTGCACGTCGGCGACTTGCGGCAGTATCAACACCACCACCGGCCGGGGCACATGCTCCTTCCCGCCCATCCCCAATTGCTGCGTCGATAATGACGACTGCGACGAGGGCGAGGTTTGCGACGGCAACCTTTGCGAGGCCGGCTGCGATTCCGACGACGATTGTCCAGCGGGCGAAACCTGCGACCTCACGACCGGCGTGTGCGAAGACGCCCCTCCGCCTCCGGACTGTACGACCGATGCGGATTGCGACTTAGACGGCGATGCCTGCACCGAAGACGTTTGCACCAACGGGGTTTGCAGCAGCACTGACGTGGACTGCGCCGCAGGCGAAGTTTGCGTGGACGGCGATTGCGTGCCGGAATGCACCGACGACGCCGATTGTGCGGATGACGGCGATGCCTGCACCACGGTTGCCTGCGTGGGCGGCGGATGCGTGACCACGACCGAGGATTGCGACGACGGCGTGGCCTGCACCGATGACTCCTGCGACGCGGCGACCGGCGATTGCATCAATGAAGACAACTGCGTCGATGGCACCTGCGATCTGACCACCGGAGACTGCGGCGGCTGCGTGTCCGATGGCGATTGCGACGATCAGGATCAGTGCACCACCGATACTTGCACTGATGGCTCGTGCTCAAATGTCGACAATACGGCGGCTTGCAATGACGCTAACGCCTGCACCACCAACGACACATGCGCTGCCGGCGTCTGCGCCGGAACGGCCGTGGTCTGCCCGGCCGGCCAGTCCTGCAATGCCAGCACAGGCAACTGCCAGGTGATCACTTGCACTACCAGCGCCAATTGCAACGACAACTTCGGGTGTACCACGGACATTTGTAATCTTGCAACCGGTCTGTGCGAATACACGGAGAATGATACGTTCTGTGAAGACAACTTATACTGCACCGGTACGGGCGAAGTGTGCGAACCAAGTGACGCAGACGCCGAAGCGGGCACGGGATGCTTGCGGCCTGGCAACCCCTGTCTTAATGGTCCGGATGGAATCGGAAAAATTTGCAACGAAGCGACCAACGCATGCGACGATTGCACGACAAATGCCCAGTGCAACGACGAATTCACGTGCACTTCGGATACCTGCACAGCGGGAACGTGCGTACACACGGAGCTGGACAATCTATGCCCCGATCCGCTCAAGTGCGACGGCATAGACGAGTGCGATCCAGCCAATCCTGACGCTGATCCCACGACCGGTTGCATTGAGCCCGGTAATCCATGTTGTCCAATTCCCAATGCATCACCATGTTTCGTATGCAACGAAGCAACTTTCGTTGAGGGTAACGTGGCGACGTGCGAGGATTGCACAACCAACGCAAGCTGTTCAGACGGCTTGGCTTGCACGCAGGATGCTTGCAACGGTCTAACTGGAGAGTGTTCAAATGTGCCGCAAAACAGTTTGTGCCCCAATCCGCTGTTCTGTAATGGGGCAGACACCTGTGATCCGACCAACCCGGATGCAGGAGCCGATGGGTGCATTAATGCTCTGCCTGCCTATCCGTGTGCCAATGCCTGCAACGAGACGACCAATTCGTGCTTCGCTTGCACGGGGAACATCGATTGCAGCGACGGCGTGGCTTGCACGACCGACACCTGCGACGGTCTAAGCGGCAACTGCACCCATACAAGTAACTGCACCGGACTCTTGATTTGCAACTTCCAATCCGGGCAGTGCGAATAGTTAAATAGACCGGGTCACTGCGACCCGACATAGGAAGTAAACGAGCCCGGCGGGTGCTAATGCCCGCCGGGCTTTTTTATACACCGCACCGGGGCTGAATTTTCTTGGCTTAGGGGCGCTTGCTCGCTAAAATGACCGTCGAGGCAAGAAAATGACCTATCGTGGCAAAGTAAGAAATGGCGTTGTGATCTTCGATAACGGTGTCTCCCTGGAGGATGGCACCGAAGTTCGAATTGAGCCCATTCAAATTAAGCCGCCAGATAGTGCCGAACGGCCAAGCACGTTGTTTGAAGCCGGCAAGCGCGCCAAATCCACGGGCGTAGCTGACCTAGCCCGAAATCATGATCATTACCTTTACGGTCACCCGAAAGACGGCCAATGAAAGATCGTGTTTTTCTTGACACGGTCGGACTGGTTGCTGTTCTGAACAAAGATGATCAATACCATCTTGAAGCGACGGAAGTTTTCGCGTCGCTTGGACGCGAACAACGCGGCGTGGTCACAACCGATTTCGTTCTGGGTGAAGTCGGGAACTTGCTGGCACGAACCAAACTCAGGGATGACGTGCTGTGGCTGGTTAACGAGTTGAATCAGGATGACGCCGCTGAAGTCGTTTACGTCGGTAAGGAATTATTCCTCGCTGGAGCAAATCTCTACCAAGAACGCAGCGATAAAGCTTGGGGCCTTGTTGATTGCATTAGCTTTTCCGTCATGAAGCGCCTTGGAATTGCTGAGGCGTTCACGGCCGATCGACATTTTCACCAAGCTGGTTTTATTTGCCTCTTGAAATAATCTCTGGCCTTTACTTGCTCGGTGTCGGCTCCAGCGATGAAGGCGTGTCGTTGATGATTCGTTGAATGGCCGACTTGACGAAGGTCATCTTGGTATTGGTCGTCTCGTCGACCTTGAGCACCACTTCGTTGTCCTTGACAGTGAGCACCGTGCCGATCACGCCGCCGACGGTGAGCACGCGGTCGTTTTTGGTAAGCCTGCTGAACATGCCCTCGCGCTCCCGGGCTTCGCGCTTCTTCTGGCTGCGGGCGGAAAGCAGCATGAAGATCACCATCGCAATCATCACCGCGGGCAGGAACATCGCGCCTGGCCCGGCGCCGCCTCCGCCGGGTGCGGGAGAAGGAGCGGGCGCGGTCTGAGCCAAAAGTCCAAACGTCCAAAAATCCAAATGTCCAAAGCACGTCATGGTCATATGCTTCTATCTTTCCGGTGGGCGAGCCGCTAACTTCAGTTCGCGCGGACGCACAATTGTACTCCAGCCTACGGCGTAGCAATACGTCGTACTGCCTCACTGGTCTAAGCCACGATTGCCGAGTCCTCGACTTCGCCAAGTGAATCTTTGGCCGCGATGGGATACTCGTTCACGATTGTCGCCGGGTCGCCCGATTCGATCAACTCGCGAATCCGGGCCATGAATCGCTGGTAGAATCGCAGGTTGTGAATCGAGGTCAGCGTGGGGCCAAGCATTTCCCCGGCGTTGAACAGGTGGCGGAGGTAGCCGCGCGAGAAGTTTCGGCATGTTTCGCAGTCGCAGCCTTCTTCCAACGGCCCGGTGTCGAGGCGATGGCACTCGTTGCGCAGCCGGAGCATGCCGCCCCGCGTGAAGGCCTGGCTGTTGCGTCCGTTGCGAGTGGGCAGCACGCAATCGAAAAGATCGACACCGGCCAGCACGGCTGCCAGAAGATCGCGGGGCATTCCGACTCCCATCAAGTAACGAGGCCGGCCGGTGGGAAGTCGATGCGTGATCGCGGGCAGGATGCCGGCCATCTCTTCGTGCGATTCTCCCACGGATAATCCGCCGATCGCGTAGCCGTCAAAGCCAATGTCGATCAAATCCGCGGCGCATTCTGCGCGAAGCTGGGGGTCGAGTCCGCCCTGGACAATTCCGAACAACGCCTGATCGCGGCGGGCGTGAGCTTCCTTGCAGACGGCGGCCCAGCGAATGGTGCGATCGACCGCGATCCGCATGGTTTCTGCGCTACAGGGCAGAGGCGAGCACTGATCGAAGGCCATGATGACGTCGGCGCCGAGTTGGTTCTGAATGGCGGTCGCACTTCGCGGGTCCAGGCGGAGCCTAGCGCCGTCGATGTGCGAGCGGAACTCGACTCCCTCGTCGGTGATGCGGTTGATTTCGGCCAGGGAGAAAACCTGGTAACCGCCGCTGTCGGTAAGGATGGGCCCGTCCCAGCCCATGAAGCGGTGCAGTCCGCCAAGCTCGGCCACTGCCTCGGCCCCGGGGCGAAGCTGGAGGTGGTAAGTGTTTCCCAAAATCATCTGGGCTCCGGTATCACGGAGTTGCGTCGGGGTTACGCCCTTGACCGTTCCAGCGGTTCCCACCGGCATGAACGCCGGAGTGTCGACGACTCCATGCGGGGTTCTGAACTTGCCGCGCCGCGCGAGACCGGATTGTCCTTGTATCTCGAAGGGAAACATCAGGCTGCGTTCGTGAAAAGTTTGGCGAGTTCGGGCATCGCGGTTAACAGGATCTGGCAATCACAAAAGGCGCGATGACGGATCATCAGCAGTTTCGCATCGCGAATTTGCTCAGGTGAAAAGCAATGGTCGGACAGTTCGCGGGTCATCTCGCGAAAGCCGCCACTGCATCGTTTGTCGGGCGACGCTCCCATCTTTTCTGCGAGCGACTCGAAAAACTCCACGTCCATCAGTTGCTTGTAAATCTCCGCTTCGCGATTGGCAATGTCCTCGCTGCGCGGGAGCTTTAAGAATGTTTCGACCGATTCCCCTTCTGCCAGCTCCAGCCAGACAAAGCCGGCTAGCTTCTGCTCGCGAAACTCGGCCGGTATCACGGTGACCAGGCGCTGAAACCGCTCCTCGGGCAACAAGTCCGCAAAATCGGGGGAAATAAAGGTTACGCACGGCCGCTGCCATTTTTCTGAATCCGCGATTTCGATTTGGATGGCGGGAAACTTCGCCGACAGCATGCCGGCCAGCTCGCCTCGCAATGTTTGAAATTTTTTCGCGCCCTTCACCGTGGTCCCCCTGGGTTTGTGCGAGTAACCCTTGCGCCGAGGAGGTATAGTAGCGGCGGGCGACGGACTTGCCACGAGTCAATCCGGGAGGTGGATGATCGGGATCGACGCATCGACAAAGCGAAATTGGAGTGGTTTTTTCGGCGCTCTGGTGCTCCTGCTGGTTGGGGGCCTGGTGCTCGCCGGAAACTGGGCTACCTATCACGCGCCGGGCCGCAACGATCAGTATCAGCTCATACAGCTTGGCCAATGCGTGTACAACGGCGGCCGGATGTATGTCGATTGCTGGGAAAACAAGCCGCCGGGAATCGCCTGGTTGAACGCGTTTGCGTTTGTGGCGGCGCGCGGCCATCCGGTTGGGCCATGGATTGTGCCGGGCGTCGTCGAATTAGGCGTGCTCATGCTGATGTGGGCATCGCTTCGCAGGATCCTTTGCGACCGCGCGACGCGCAAGGCCGTGCTGCTGACGGCTGTGGTTTACACGCTGCGGATCTACGATACGCCCTCCATCAACCCGGATTTTTATTCATCCATTTTTGAGCTCGGGGCCATCGCCGTCTTGATTCGCGGAGTTGTCGCCCCGCTCAACCGATCATCCACGGACGATAGCGACGTCGGCTGCACGTACTCGTATTCGTTGTGCGCCCTTGCCGGTTTGCTATGGGCTGCGGCCACCTCCATCAAGCAAGTGGGGTGCGTAGGCCTGATGGTGTTGACGCTCGGTGGAGTCGTCACCGCCATGCTGAAGCCCGAACTGCGCCCCCATGTCATCAAGGCGATCCTTTCCATATGGGGCGGTTTTCTCCTGGGGATCGCAACGGTCGCCGGAGTCTTATGGTATCAAGGCATTCTTCGCGAAGCATGGGATGCGATTTTCACCTTCAACACCGGGTTGGTTAACGCTGGTGATTTCGCGGCCGCGATGGGCGATCGGAGAAAGTTGGTCAGCGAACTTGCGCCCATGGCCCTCCCACTTTGGCTGGCGACCACCGGCCTGCTCATGTCGTTTTGGTATCCCCGATTTCGCGGCTTCCCGCTGAGCCTCGCTATTGGACTCCTGGTTTGGTGGATCACTGCCGCAGTGCTTGCGGGCATGGGACCGAGTCATTCCATGCGTTATTGGCAGGCGACGTTCCCGCCCATGCTGGCGCTGGCTGCCGTGGGGCTTTACTACCTTCAACTGGTGCAGGACCGCTTGGCTCATCCAGAACACCTGACAGCATTCGTCGTAGCGGCCACAGTCGCAATCCTCCTCGCCCGCCCGGCGATTTACGAACTGCGAACGGGCTTGGCCATTTCGATCGCCGCGACATCCGAACATCCCAGCGAGCGCAGCCAACTCATGGCAATCGCGGACCGGGTCCGTGAACTCACCGGTCAGAGTGAACCCGTTTACGTGCTCGATTACCGGCCCGGAATTTACGTGTATGCCGACCGTCCCGCCGCCTCGCGTTTCAACTATCCCCGCTCGGCCGCGCAATGGAATGAAATTCTTGCTGATTTGGAGTCGGGCTCAGCGAAGCTACTCGTCAAGCCCGAGAAGGCTGGCTCGGAGTTTCGGAAACATTGTGACAGCGCTTGTCAGTCGCGAATGGAAGCGGTTTTAAAGAATTGCGAAACGGTGGAAAAAGTCCCGGGCTACAAAGTCCATAGTTGCGGCGACTCCGCGTCCATGAAAGCTGGTTTTTGATTCTGAATCGACTCCCGCCGCTCTGCGCCTCTGCGAGAGATCAATTACTCTTATTGCTCCACTTTCGTTTCCGCTTCCCAGACCCGCACGTCGCCAATCTCAACCACGGCCGCGAGCGTTTCGGACTTGCCGGCAAGCGATCGGCTGCCGGAGAGCACCACCTGCCGCGTTGCGCCGGGCATCAGCGGACCGCGCCAACTTTTGTCAATCGAAAGCGGCGTCGCCACGACCTCGGTCCAGTCGTTTCGCGGCGTGCCGTTCGCGTCGAGGGCGGCCACATGCAGCGCCAGCAGGGAAACAACCTCGTCGCCCGTGTTCTTCACCGTCAGCACCGGACGCAACACGCCGTTGGTTTCATCGTTGATGAATTTCACCTGCACATCGAGCTTGCTTGCGTAGTCCGGGGCCCGGCGGTCGTGCAGTACGTCCGCCAGGGCAGGCGGAAGCGATTCCAGGAGTTCCGGCAGCCCTTTCACGGTATGGTCGGCAAACGTTATCAGGCTGGCCGCCTTGTGATCAATGATCCGCATCGAATACAGCACGACCGCCGTCGCCGATGCGATCAGCAGCCCGCCGACAAAAAACATTCCCAGAAACAATGCCGTCAGCGGCGACATTCTCGTACGCGTTGCAACCATGTTCATGACCATCTCCTTGCAGTTGGGAGGGCGAGGCTCCCCGCCGAGCCGAATTCTCCATCAAGTGGGCTACGCTTCTGCCCGTTTGCTCGATCCCAAAGGTATTCGGGCGAGACGAAGAATTATTTGCGAGTTTTTCGCATCGTGGCGGTTGCCGCTCTCCCCCGAGGTGGCGGGTCTGCCGGCATCCCGGCGACAGGACTTGGCGCGGCGGAACCAAATCCTTGCAAGGCCTGGGCCAGCGGCTTCCACCCCGACGCTCCCATCTGGGTAATGGCGTTGAACGCGTTGTTCATCAGATTGAAGAGTTCGAGAATGTCGCCAAATCGCTTGCGATAGGCTTCGGCGTGTTCTTTCGCCTCACCGCCCAGCTTTGCCGAATCCTGATCGATCATGCCCAGGCAGCGCTGGATGGTCTCGACGATCGGCTCGACCTCGCGGCGGCGGCGTTCGCGGGTGATGGTCTCGAACATCTGCCAGACGTCCTTTTCGGCCTCGAAATATTCCTTGCGATCGGTCCGGCGGTGGACGCGGTGGATCAGGCCCCAGTTGATGAGCTGGCGAAGGTTGGTGCTGGCGCTGCCCCGCGAGACGGCCAGTTGCTCCATCACGTCGTCGGTGCAGAGCGGATCGGTGGCGACAAAGAGCAGGGCGTGGATTTCGGCCATGGTGCGGCTGATGCCCCAGCTCTGGGCCATTTCCCCCCAGCGGCGGATAAAAAGATTTCGTACGGGCTCGAAGCGGTCGTTGGGCATATTCGATCCTTTCAGAAGATACTGAAAATTCTATAGATACGAGCCGGCCTTCTCAAGTTCGACAGTTCAAATCTCAATTTTTTTGAAAAGATGGCTTGCATGAAAAAAGGCGGTGGCCGGACCGGCGCCCGAAACCACCGCCTCATTCATTTGCTCTCTGGTTCCGCGAATTACGCAGGCTGACCGGCGAGCATGTCCGTATCGGATCGGTTCGAGCGAAGCATAAGGATGCCCGCACCAACAAGAATGACCGCACCGATGATCACCGTCGCTGTCGTGCTCGGCGAGATGACCGCGACCAGGCCAACGAGAATAAAGGCCGCGATCACCGTGACCACGTTGTAGAGCAGCTTGGGCTGGTGCACCAGCGGCACCGCGATCGCCACCGTGCTGTAGGTGCCCACCAGCGTTCCGATCAGCATGACGAACGCAAACCCGTGAATGCCCTCGCCGCCGAAGATGTACAGCGTGATCACGGTCATGAAGACCAGCAACCCGGTAAGGACCGTGCGCGACATGGTCTGATTGATGCTCGAGTTGATGAGGTTGGCCGACAACGTCCCGGACCGCCCGCGCGTCTCTCGGATGCGGTCGAACACCACGATGGTGTCGTTGAGGCTGTACCCGATGATGGTCAGCACCGCCGCGAGCACCGTCAGGTCAAACCGGAAGTCGTCGATCAGCAGCATGCGACCGAAGATAATCCCGTAAAGCCAGTGACTGGCCGCAATCATGCCCAGGACGATGCATACGTCGTGCACCAGCGCGACCAGCACGGCCAGGGCAAACTCCTTCGTGCCGAAGCGCATCCAGACGTAGGCCCCGATGCCCAGTGCGGCCAGGATGGTGGCGAAGATCGCCCGCTTGGCCGTCTGACCGGCGATTTGCGGGGCGAACTGCACCACCTTGGACAGCGACTTCTCGATGCCCAATCCCGCCTGGACCTGGTGAAGCACGCTCGGTGCGACCACGTCGGTCCACTGCGTCGGGTTGTCATCGTAAAGCAGCGACTCATCGACGGAGGCTACCGCGAAATGGCGATAGGCCTGCTTGCCGTCCACCGTCGCCGCCGCTCCGAGTGGGAACACGGCCGTCTCACGCGTTCGGAATTGCTCGAACTCCGGAGTGAGCCCCACCTCTCGGACCCGCGACTCAAATTCCTCGACGGTGATGGGCTGCTCGGTTTCATCGAGTTTGGACTCAACCACAACCCCGCCACGGAACCGGCGGATGTCGAATTGGGCGTCGGTCTTCAGCACATCCGAGAGGTAATGATCCTCCGTTTCGACTACGTAGAAAGGCTGATTGAGGTTGTCGTCGGTCGTCGTAGTGAAGTTGATTTTGCGTTGAACGACCAGCTTGTCGCCCAGCGTGGCCAGAATCGCCTGCTGCACCAGCGGCCGGTTGGTTTCCACGGTAACAATTTCGTACGAGAGGTTGCGGCCTTCGGCGTCGCGCTCGCCGACGCTTTGGACGCGTGCCCCGCGAAGCCGATCGGCAGCGTCGCGAGCGGCCTGTGCAGCAGCAGCAACGGAACTCTTCATGGACGCCTCAGTGAGCAAACCTCCCTTGCCGATGAACGTTGCCTCCTTGCTGTCGGTTCTCACTCCGTCGCGCTGCTCGATCATCACGTCGAGCGGGCCGCGAAGCAGTACCCCAATCTCCTCGCCAGAGAGGGAATCGCTCTTTACAACAAACTGGCCAGGAAAATCGCCCGCATGAACCTGGGCCTTCTCCATCTCGCCGGCAGCCTTTTGAAGCCAGATTACGGCGGAAGACTTATCCGCATCCGTGGTTCGCACCGCTTCACGCACTTCGTCATCCGACATGGTCTCGTTCGGCTTGAAATCAACCTGCACGCTGGTCCCGCCCAAAAACTCGATATCGAAGAAGTTTTCCGTCCTGCGAGCCGCCATGAAAATGAACAGCCCCATGCCGATGGCCACGGCCGCGAGCGACGCGGGCCAGAAAATCCGCCGCAATGCAATCCAGTCGATGGTTGGAACACCAATGAGTTTCCGCATCGAGAAGCCTTGCAGCATCCCACGGCTCACCAGCGTGGTGAAAATGAGCCGCGTCACGGTGAGGGCGGTGAACATACTGATGGTGATGCCGATGCCCAGCGTGATCGCGAAGCCTTTGATCTCTTCGCTGCCGACGAATCCCAGAATGATGCTGGTGATCAAGACGGTGATATTTCCATC
>JBKJYI010000427.1:0-4531 GCA_046715855.1 Phycisphaerae bacterium | reverse complement strand
GCATGGCCAAGCGCAGCGCCGCCATGTTGCGAATCCCGATCCCTGGGCGCCAGTGACAGGCGGCCTTTCTTCGAAATCTCAGATTTCAAATCTCAAATTTCAGATCCGGGCCAGGAACAGGCTTTCTTTGAGACCTAAAATCTTAAATCGCGGGTTTCAGAGCGGCTGGCTTTCTTTGAGATCTCCAATCTCAAATCTGAAATTTCGCCCCCAGATCATCGCCCGGCCGCCATCGATGCCCTCCTACGTCTGGATCGCGCGCGCCGCGAAACGTGCGGCGCCAAAGGAGGAGCGGAGAGTCCCATCAGCGGTTAGCATCCTGAGGGCATGGTCAAGCAAGCGTTTGGCAGTCAAGTCTTGAAGCTGCCGCCCCTGCGCAGATTAATCGCCCTGGCAGTTTGCTCGTACATCGCCGTCGCGATAATCGTCGGAGTGTTTCAGACGCGATTCATCTATTTTCCGTCCCGAACGTTAGAGGCCACGCCCGCGATGATGGGGATGGACTTTGACGATCTGTCGCTTACGACCCAGGACGGCGTGACAATCTCTGCCTGGTTTGTGCCGCATCCCGACACCCACGGAACGATCCTCTTTCTCCATGGAAACGGCGGCAACAATGGAGACCGTATAGACGCAATCCGCACGTTGCACCTGCTCCATTACAACGTGATGATCGTCGATTATCGCGGGTACGGAAAAAGCGAGGGCAGTCCAACTGAAAGTGGCACATACCTGGATGCACAGGCCGCCTGGACTCACCTGGTTCAAGTCCGCGGAATCCCCAGCGAATCAATCGTGCTCATGGGAGAGTCGCTGGGCGGCGCAGTCGCGATCGACCTCGCTTCGCGTCATCCCCCCGGCGCGCTGGTCGTGCAATCAAGTTTCACAAGCCTCGGCGACATAGCTGCCATTCATTACCCCTGGCTGCCCGTTCGCTGGTTGCTGCGGCACCAATACGATTCCATCAGCAAGGGCGGTCGTATCACCTGCCCGAAATTGTTCATCCATTCCACTCAAGACACGCTTGTCCCCCTCGCCAATGGCCAGGCCCTCTTCGCCGCCGCCGCCGAACCCAAGCAATTCCTGATCACCCCCGGCGATCATAACGAGGGCGGATTTCTGTACTCTCAGGAGTATACGGCCAAGCTGAAAACGTTCCTTGATTCGGTATTGCCTTGAAACTTGGAACTTGTGGGTCATACGATTTTACTTGTTTTCCGGTGCAAAACCATGAGCGGCCACGCAAGCCTCTTCGTGTCGCTCCACGCTGTCTCCACGTTCGTGACTTATCGCACCCATGCGCCCCTTAGACCAGCGAAATTATCACGGACACCCAACCCCGGCCGGCAGCGCCGTCCCATACCAAGCCGCAAACCCATTGCCGTTGAGCAGATCGATGAGCGTAATGATGTCCGCCGGACCGATGACCCTGCTGCGGTCCAGATCCCCGCTGTATCTATCAGACGGCAGTGAGGCAACGCCGTTGAGATAATCCACGAGTGAAAGTATATCCTTCGCGTTCGAGTGCGAGTCCCAGTTTACATTGCCCGGGTGAACGGTGAAGTGGCCGGTCGTCTCTTTCCCGTTGGCGTCGCGGTAAGTGAGAAACGCCTTGCTTCCGGCGGTCAGCGGCTTGTTGAGGGCAATATGGAGGAGGCCAGCTTGGTGAACCACCGAGGCGATCTCGACGCTCGAACCGGGAGTGGACTCGCAGACAGACCAACATTCGATGTCGGCATCGGCCGGCGCAACGACGCTAAAACCGTCAATGCTCTCACTGTGGTCAGGCCGACCAGGCTCGTGAGGACGACGGGCATCAATGATCCCGCTTGGCGGATTGAGGAACTGAATCTCCCCGGGCGGGCAATTCGGGCAGGGTGGCGTCGTGCCGGTACAACCAGTCGAAACGGCTAGCGTGTAGGTTCCTAAACGGTTCGGCGTCTTGGCCGCAAGCATGATGTAGTACGTCGCGCCGGGAGTCAGATCGCGCAGGCAAAGCCGCGAGTTACGTCCCAGCGCTCCGCAATTGGTCGCGTCATCGTTGCATCCGATCACCGAAAGACTGCTGCAGGCAGCCTTGGGCGAGGAGTTATCCCCCACGGCGAAGACTTGCAAAATCGAATCCAGCGCGGGGGAATAACTGGTGCAGGTGCTGATACCCGCCGTTGTTCCGGTTCCCTGCACGAACTTGAACCACATCGTTCCATACCCTTGAGCACCCGGCATCGGGGTGCGCGCAGGGCAGGTCCCGCCGGCGCAGTCGCCATTGACGATGCATGGCTCGCCGACGTCCGTTCCGCCCACACACGCACTAAGCCCGTTATGACAACAAAAACCCGATTCATCCGGAGTGCTTTGAGTTCGCGTGTTGCTTGTCGAAATCCTGCCTGGGACCGCAATTTCTATCGCCCCGTTCGCGCATGGAGAACTTGAATCGGATATGCACGAGTCATTCGGAGGCCCAATGGAACAGTACGCTTGTGCTTGGTCGACACAAGCGCTATCCCAAGCAACGTTACAACAAAAACCTCCGCCCAGTGGCGCGCATATCTTGTTGCAACAATCCTCGTCATTACACCCCGGTGAATCGTGTTCAATGGAGCAACATTCATCCGAATCTCGACACGCGAGGAGCGGGCACAACTGATCGCCAATTCCGCAGAGCTTTCCCGGCTGCCAATCGCGATAACGATCAGTTGGCGGCTGCGCATAGCACTCGCTCTTGGTGAAATCTAGGCACGCCCCATAGATCGCGTCTTCCCGATAATGGCAGCAAGCCGCCTTCCCACACGGCGGATCAAAGGGTTCCGACTCGCAGGATACTCCCTCAATCCACTGCGGCGGCTCGCTACCCGGCCGTTGCGGACACTCGCTTAGCGGCACATCCCGGCAAACCGCCTCGCCCTTCGCGTCCGTGTTGACCCAGTCGCAGCACGCTCCGATGGGTCCACAAAGGCTGTCAACTAATTTGCAGCAAACGGAATCCCAGGCGGTGTTGCAGCAGAAAGCACCAAGCGAGCTACTATTGCAGACCTTTTCACAGCAAAATGGATCAGGCGGAAGGCAAGAATAGGGAGGGCAGGGATTAGGATCGCAATCGGGAATCTTGTCTATGCAAATATTACGCGGACAGCTCTGTGCGTTCAAACCGCAGTACTCGCCGAGCTGCCAGATTGGGGGGCGGGGCTCCTGTAGCTGGGCTTCACATTCATTGCGTGTCAAGTTTAGACACACTTCTTCACGAAGTTGGGTGTTTGGATTCAATCGGTAATGGCAGCACGCCGCGACGCCGCACGCATCGGGCAAGAAGGGGTCCGGGTCACACGCTTCACCTTGCTGCCATCGCGGCCGCAAATCCGAATCGGGCGGCGGGAACGGGCAGTTCGCTTCGGTTGTCTGTCGGCATACGGCCTCGCAAGTCCCCGGTGCGAAGCAGTCCGCATTGGTGATGCATCGCTGCCCGGCGTTCCGTCCCGCATTGCACTCAGTATTGTATGGATCGCAGCAAGCCCCCATCGGCGCAATTTCACCCGCCAGCTTCCTATCCACTTTGCGGGAATCAGCGACAGCCTCGACGCAGAACGCAAGCCCGATCGCAGCTCCAAACGCCTTTGAACGTCCTGACGCAATCATGACTTGTCCCCCAAATACGACTTGCACTCGCCCCAACTGACGCCACGCACGAAAGGCTGATAACCAAGTCTAGCCCGGCCGCTCCACAACTTGCAAGCAATCCCGTCAAAATCAATCCCCCAAACCGCAACTTGTTGATTTAGACAAGCTGCGCCAATGAAATGACAATAGACTCCCTTACGGTTAAAATGCACATTTGAGTCTGCGGTTCGGCCCCTGATAGGAGCGTTCCGAAATAATGACATCATCAGCTCAACGTTCCGCTCAACTCCGCAGCCTCATCGCCCGCGGCGTCGTAACACTGCCGGGCGCCTACAACGCGCTCTCCGCACGCCTCATTGAACGCGAAGGCTTCGACGCCATCTACCTCTCCGGCGCCGTCCTCGCCAACTCCGTCGGCGGCGTCCCCGACACCGGCCTCATGTCCCTCACCGAAGCCCGCGACCACGCCGATCACATCGCCCGCTCGACGACCATCCCCATCATCATGGACGCCGACACCGGTTACGGCGGACCCGACAACGCCGCCCGTACCGTCCGCGTCCTCGAATCCGCCGGCGTCAGCGGCATCCACCTCGAAGACCAGGAGTTCCCCAAACGCTGTGGCCACCTCGAAGGCAAACGCCTCGTCCCTGAGCACGAATTCTGCGAAAAAATCGCCGCGGCCGCCGCCGCCAAAACCTCTCCCGACTTCCTCCTCATCGCCCGCACCGACGCCCGCGGCGTCACCGGTTTCGACGATGCGGTCCGCCGCGCCCGCCTGTACCTGGAAGCGGGCGCGGACGCCATCTTCCCCGAGGCGCTGGAGAGCGCCGCCGAGTTCGCCGCCTTCGCCAAGGCCGTGCCGGCGCCGCTGCTGGCGAACATGACTGAGTTCGGCAAAGGCCCACTGCTGGAC
>JBKJYI010000426.1:0-6712 GCA_046715855.1 Phycisphaerae bacterium | reverse complement strand
CAGTCGAGTTGTTCGATCATCCGTTCCATCAAATCATGCGTGAGGGGTCGCTGAACGACGATGCCCTTGAGACGACGGTCGATGGCGTATGCTTCATGTACACCAATGAGGATCGGAAACGCCCGGTCACCCTCGATTTCGCGAAGGACGATCATGGACATTTTTTCATCCTCAGAATCGACGATGACGATGCGGGCTAGATTCATTTTGACGAGCATGTTTCTCTTCCCGCTGTCTGGCTGAAACCGTAACAGCAGACCCCTCAATGTCAAGGTTGATCCGAGCCAAGGCGTTGTGCCATCCAAGCGCAAACCTCGATTACGAACCATGACGCTGCATCAGCCTGTTCAAGGCCTCGTATTCCCTTGGGTCCATCGCTACGGAGTTTTCGGCTGCGGGAAAAACACCGTTGGTCACGTCCGAAGAAAATTCTTTAAAAGCGCGCAGCATGACCTCATGCAAATTTGCATAGCGCTTTACCGATCGAGGCGGATGTCCCCCGCCGTATCCAATCATGTCGTGGAACACGACGACCTGCCCGTCCACGTGCGGTCCCGCGACGATCCCAATGACCGGAACTCCGGCCCGCTCCGTTATGATTTTCGCGACTTCGCTTGGCACGGCCTCAAGCAGTAGTGCTATAGCCCCCGCTGACTCCATCATCTGGGCATCTTCGATCACTCCAAAAGCAGCCTCCGCTGACTTCCCTTGCACCTTGTACCCGCCGACGGTGTGAATCGATTGCGGTTTTAAGCCCAGGTGGGCCATGACCGGGATCGTGGCAGCGCTCATCGCCTCGACGGTATGAACAAGCCGGCGGTCCACCTCGATCTTAACGCAGTCACAACCGGCCTCAGCGAGGAACCGGCCGGCATTGCGAATAGCGTCCTGCGGGCTTACCTGGTAAGTCAAATATGGCATATCGCCGACGAGATACGCAGATGGCGCTCCCCGGCGCACCGCTTCCGTAATGGTCACCAGGTGATCCAATCGCATGGGCAGCGTGGAAGAATGTCCCAGGCATACCTCCGCATAGGTATCGCCCACTAGAAGCGAATCAACCCCGGCCTCCTCCATGATGCGAGCGGTGGAATAGTCATAACAGGTGACCATGGAAATCTTCTGGCCTTCGCGCTTGCGATTTTGAAGGGTGCCGAGCGAAATCCGGGAACGTGCGGGCATGGAAATACGATATTGCTATCGCGTAAAAATGACAAGCACGACCGCTCGCCAGGTACTGGGATGATTTGAATTTCGGGTGCTATGGCCTAGCGCAGCGCCGCATGCCGGCGCCCGATACGGCCGGGCTTAGGCATGCCACCCGTGAAATCATACCAGTACCGGCTCGCCAGACGGTGTTCGGGCGGTAATTGGACGCCGGGAAACCTGGTTCTACAATGCGTTCATAAGGAACAAAGCGATGCGCGTAAAAATGCAGAACTGGGGACCCGGCTTCGATCGCCTCGCAGGGCGCATCCGCGAGATGATGCAGGAAATGCGGGGTCCGAACTATTTTTGTTCCCATGCCCGGCCGTCATGGACGCCGCGCATGAACATGTACGAGACCGAGACCCATATCATCGTCTGCCTGGAAATCGCTGGGCTGGATCCAGACGAAATCGACCTCCGCCTGACGAATGGTCGCTTGCAGATCGAGGGGACGCGAGGCCGCCCGATCATTCCCGACGAGCTTGCCGATTCGGTTTCGCTCGATCAAGTCAGCGTTCACACCATGGAGATCGACTCGGGAAAGTTCTGTCGCGGCGTTGATTTGCCCGCAGGAATCGACACGGAAGAGACCATTGCATCGTATCGGCAAGGTCTGCTTTGGATCGTTGCAGTCAAAAGTGGCGCGGATGGTCCAGGAACATGAGTAACACAAGCTTTGACAGGACCGACACGATCGAGGTTCAGGCGGGCGAAGATTACGGCGAGCTGGAAATCGACCTTGCGAGCGGCTCGTCGGATGACACGCCGGTCGAAGACCTGAAGATTCCTTCCGAACTGCCGATCCTCCCGGTTCGCGATGCGGTAGCGTTTCCGGGCACGGTCATGCAGCTCCAAATTCATCGTGTGAAGTCCAAACGCGTCCTCGACCTGGCGCTGGCCGGAAACCGCATGATCGCCGTCATCGCGCAGCGCAACGCGGATGTCGAAGATCCGAAATTCGAAGATTTGTACGGCGTCGGAACGGCATGCGAGATTCTTAAGAAATTCAAACTTTCCGACGGCAGCGAGACCATCGTCGTTCACGGTCTAGCACGCGTTCAACTTCAGTCGCTCAAGCAGGCTGACAAATACCTGGTGGGAGAAGTAGTCCCAAAGATCGACCCACCGGGAGCAACGACTGAACAAAAAGCGTTGATGCATAGCGTGCGCGCCGCCGCCGATCGGATCATCACGCTCTCTTCCAACATCCCCGAAGAAGCCAAGCTCGTGCTTCAGGGCATCAATCAGCCTGGTTTCCTAGCCGACTTCCTCGCCGCTAACCTGCCATTGGGATTGGTCCACAAGCAGGAACTTCTCGAAGTGTTGGATCTCACCGAGCGGCTACGCCAGGTGAACCTTGCTGCCGCGACCCAGCTTGAAGTCGTCGAGCTTTCGCAAAAAATTCAGGATCAGGTCAATCAGCAGGTCGATCGCTCGCAGCGCGAATACTACTTGCGCGAACAGATGAAGGCGATCCAGCAGGAGCTTGGTGATACGAAAACCGAAGCCGCCACCATCGCCGGATTGCGCGAGCGAATTACCGCCGCGAATATGCCGGCAGCCGTTCAGGCCGAAGCCCTTCGCGAAGTCGACCGGCTTGCGATGATTCCCTCGGTGTCGCCTGAATACAGCATGACGCTGGATTATCTCGGCTGGCTGATCGAACTGCCCTGGGCCAAATCAAGCGACGACCACCTGGACCTGAAACGTGCAGAAGAGATTCTGAACGAGGACCATTACGGCCTCGACAAGGTGAAACGCCGCATCCTCGAATTCCTCGCTGTGCGCCAACTCAAGAAGGATACGCGTGGACCGATACTATGCTTTACGGGCCCACCCGGCGTGGGCAAGACCTCGCTTGGACAAAGCATCGCAAGGGCCATGGGCCGCTCTTTCATTCGCTTGTCGCTGGGCGGCGTCCGCGACGAAGCCAGCATTCGAGGCCATCGCCGCACGTACATCGGCTCCATGCCCGGTCAAATCATTCGCGAGATTCGCCGCGCCAACACCAACAATCCTCTCTTCATGCTCGATGAGATCGACAAGATCGGCGGAGATGTTCGCGGAGACCCGATGTCAGCCCTCCTCGAAGTGCTGGACCCGGCGCAGAACTCCACGTTTACCGACCATTATCTCGGGGTCCCCTTCGACCTTTCCAAAACGTTCTTCATCGCGACGGCCAATTATGTTTCCGCGATCGAGCGGGCCTTGCGCGACCGCATGGAGATCATCGATATTCCCGGCTACACGCACCAGGAAAAGTTAATGATCGCCAAGCAGCATCTTTTGCCGAGGCAGCTTCGCGAAAACGGGCTGAAGCCGGAACAATTGGAGTTGAGCGATGAGCTCATTCTGACTGTGATCCACGACTACACGCGCGAAGCCGGAGTTCGTTCGCTCGAGCGCCGGCTCGGGGCCTTGTGCCGGGCCCGCGCCGCGTCCATTGTCCGGCAGGAAAAAGTGTCACGCACTGTCACTCTCACCGACATTCGTGCGGTGCTCGGTCCCGCCGAATACGATTGGGAAAAGATTCTGAAAGATCAACCTCCCGGGGTCGTGACGGGTCTGGCATTCACTCCGGTAGGCGGCGAAATCTTATTTATTGAGGCAACCAAAATGCCCGGGCGCGGGCAACTCGTCCTTACCGGCCAGCTTGGCGATGTGATGCGGGAATCCGCCCAGGCCGCCTCCTCCATCATCCGCAGCAGAACGGGCCGCTGGAGGGTCACTCCAGAAGATTTTTCCAAGCTCGATCTTCATATCCACGTGCCATCGGGCGCCATCCCAAAGGACGGCCCGTCGGCGGGCATCGCCATTCTGGTGGCCATGACGTCGGTGCTGCTCGATCGACCCGTGGATCCCACCATGGGCATGACCGGCGAGATTACCTTGTCGGGGCGCGTGCTGCCCATCGGTGGCGTTCGCGAAAAAGTGCTTGCTGCTCACCGCGCGGGACTCCGCACTGTTTTCCTGCCCGCGAGGAATGAGCCCAATATCGACGAAGTGCCGCCGGAAATTCGCAAGGAAATCAAATTCGTCTTTGTCGATGCGATCGATGAAGTCCTCGACCGAATTTTCGACCCTAAAAAGAGGAAAGCTGCAGGGCAAGCGAAAAAAGTTGACCACAAACCGTCTCGGACTGGCAAGGAAAAAATTGCGGCCCTACCGGCTGCACACTTCTCCAAGCGGCGCAAAAAGGCCGCGAGGGCGATTGAATCCGCGACAAACCATGGAAGGAGACCTGCCCGTAAGATCGCAAGCAATCAACAAGCCGCCCGGCCCCGACGGAATTCACGTGATTAGAGCACGAACAGTCATGTTAGCGAGCCGCGAACTTCAGTTCGCGCGGACGTTCAAGCGTTTATGCGTTCGGACAGAGTTCGACCGCTAGACTTCGCGTTCCATGCTCTAAAGAAGAGTCCCCTTTAGCATCAACATGGCAATCGTGAAGTAAATCATAATCCCGCTGACATCCACCATGGTCGCGACAAATGGTGCGGACGATACCGCGGGATCGAGGCCGACGCGCCGCAAGATCATCGGAAACATCGCCCCAACAAGCGTTCCATAAGTCACCACCCCCACCAGCGTAATACTCAGCGTAAGGCCCACGCGGAAGAAATGCTCGCCCCCCACTTGCCCTTTCCAAGGCCATAAAATCACACCGAGCATCGCGATGCCCCCCAGGACACAACCGAGCACCACGCCCGACGCAATTTCCCTCCACATCACCCGCCACCAATCGCTAAGATGGGTTTCTCCCAATGCGATGGAACGAATGACCAGCGACGTTGCCTGCGACCCGCTGTTTCCGCCGCTGCTGATGATGAGCGGTATGAAAAAGGCCAGGATGACCGCTTTGGACATTTCGTGTTCGTACGACGCCAACGCCGTAGCCGTCAACATCTCGCCTACAAAAAGCAAGGAAAGCCAGAACGCTCGCTTGCGGATCAGCGTGCGGAGGCTCACGTCGAGATATGGCGCCTCCAGCACCTCGACGGCGCCCATCTTCTGAATGTCCTCGGTGGCTTCCTCTTCCGCCACGTCCAGCACGTCGTCGACGGTGACGATGCCCACCAGCACACCGGATGAATCCACCACCGGCAGCGCTACGCGGTCCAGATCGCGGAACGCCTTGACCGCCTCCTCCTGATCCTGGTCCGCTCGAAGCCCGGAAAAATCCCGGTGCATCTTGTCCGCCACCACGGTATCCGGGTCGAGCAAAACCAGCTCGCGAAGCCGCAAATCTCCGGTAAGCCGGCCCTTGTCGTCGACCACGTAGACCACGTTGAGAGTCTCTTTGTCATGCCCCACTTTGCGAACGTGATCCATGACCTGTGCAACGGTCCAATCGGCCCGCACAGCCACGTAGTCGGGGTTCATCCGGCGTCCGACCGACTCTTCCGGATATCCAAGAAGTTCGGTGGCTACCCGCCGCTCCTCGGGCGAGAGCAATTCCAGGAGGCGCCGTGTCGCCGCACCCGGAAGCTCTTCGAGCAACGCCGTACGATCGTCCGGCGCCATGTCATTCAAGATCGCCGCGACATGCTCGGTCGCCAAACTGCGCAGCAACGATTCCTGGATTTCAAAAGGGAGGTATTCGAAAATGTCGGTAGCGAAAGCCCGCGGAAGCACCCGGAAGACAACAGCCACATCATCGGGCGCCATGTCCGAGAAGACTTCGGCCACCGTGGGCGGCGACAGCGCGAGGAGACTCCGGCGGACTTCGCTGAAGCGCCGCTCCTTGATCATTTCGACAATGTCAGGTCCAACCAGAATCCCAAACATGTCCGCGCGTCACTGTAAATGAGTCCTTTGTCGCCTGTTCAAATCCCGCTCGTAGCTTACACAGATGTTGCTTTCCAATCACCCGCCAACCACTACCATGTCGCCATGCTGTCACGCGTCGTCACCGTTATCATCGGAATAGCCGCCCTTGCCGCTGCGGTCATTAGTTACAACTTGACGGTCAAGCATGTCGACGGGTCGTCCGGTCTGGCATGGTTCGACGCGGCGTGCTCCGATCAATCAGGCCCGGGCAAGATGAACTGCGCAAAGGTCCTGAGCAGCCCGTACAGTTATTTTCCGCCAAAAAAACCCGACAAACCCGGCGGGCTGCACCTGCCGGTATCGTTCCTCGGCTTTGTTTACTACTCCAGTTTGTTTGTGTGGATCATGGGCATAGGCCGGCCGAATTTTTCGAGAAGATGGGTCCATGCCGTCCCGCTCATCATGGTAAGCGTCGGCCTGATCTTTTCAGCTTGGTTTATCTATATCATGTCGCGCATCATCACCGAGTGGTGCCCGTGGTGCCTCGTGACTCACGGCCTGAACTTGCTGATTGCGCTCGGACTGATCGTGCTTTGGCCACGTCGAAGGCGCGAAGCCAGTCAGATCAACGACGCGACCGAAAGTGCTGTCGCCGCCATGACCGTCGCGCCTCATCCGACCAACCGGCTGCTGCTAACCACATTTTTAGCGATTCTCTTCGTGAGCTACGGCC
>JBKJYI010000425.1:0-3002 GCA_046715855.1 Phycisphaerae bacterium | reverse complement strand
GGCGAGAGCCGAATCGTTCGAGGGGCAAAGCGTGGCGCCATCCCACAACGGTGCAGCCTTGGTAGCCGGTCACGAGGGCGGGATTGCGGTCGCCGCCCCAAGCGGCCCCTTGACGGCCCTGTCCGCAGCCGTTCGCTCCGTCGAGTCGGGCTGGTCGCTGATCCGCCGCAACCTCGATCGAATCCTCGTCCTTACGATGAACATGCTCACCTTCAGCAAGGATCGCCAGCCGCGCATCGAACTCGCCCAGCTCAACAAGATCGTCGAAGACGTGATCCTGTTGGTGCAAGGCAAGGCCGATGAGCACCGAGTCATGCTCCTCGCCGAACTCGAGGAAATGCCGGCTGTCCCGCTCGACCCCGAAGGAATGCACCAGGTCGCCCACAATATCATCCTCAATGCCATTGAAGCCTGCGCTCCCGATGTGGGCCGGGTCAACATTTCCACCAAGTACCAGCCCGGTTCCGCCAGAGTCATTCTCTCCATCGGAGATAACGGCCCGGGCATCCCCGCCGAACAGCGCGAAAAGATTTTCAACGCTTTCCACTCTTCCAAGGGCCAGGCCGGCACCGGTTTAGGGTTGGCAGCCGCAAGGAAGATCGTGGCCGAACTCAACGGTCAGATCGAAGTGGAGAGCACCCCAGGAGAGGGAACCACCTTTGTCATTCGTCTTCCTGCCGTTCACGTCCGTCTGGCGGATGCGGACAAAACGCACGCCCCGGGTTGATGGTTCTTTTCGAAAACACAATCATTTTGTCTTTGCTGGGGCTTGTCATTGGCTCTGTACTCCTGCTTCGGCGGCTCATCACCGGGGAGTGGGCTCATGGCAAAGCCATTGTCCCAGTAATGATTATCATCGCAGCGCTGATCGCGGCCGGTATGTTCATCGAAACCCCGCGCGAGCACATTGCCTCGCTTTGCCGCGACCTTGCTCGGCTGGTGGAGGATGGGGATGTAAACCAAATCGAGCAGCGGCTGGCGCCTGATTTCGAAGCAAGTAAAATGGATCGAGAAGCCTTTCTTGAGCGCCTGACTGCGGCACTATTACGCACCCGACTCGATTACGTCCGAGTTCGGAACATTGAGGTGATTCTGGAAAGCGATTTTCGCTCCGTCGCCACTTTCAATGCCAATTGCAACGTCCGCTCTGCCGATGGGTTCGCTGCTGCACTGCCATCACGCTGGCGGCTGAGGTTCGCCAAGCATGGCGAGCAATGGCTCGTCCAACAGGTTGAATCTGTCCCGGTACCACCGCTGAACTTGAGAAATCCTTTCTCGCGGCTCTAACCCCAGATTTGGTTTTCTGTCAGAACCAGCTTGACCAATGAAACCTGTTGACCAGTCTCGCAGGTTTCAGGGGCAAGCCGCGATTATGTGCGGATAGGACTTGCCGCGAAAAGCATCCACGCAGCTTGAAATATGGGTGAAGTCCAGGTCGGAGCTAATATTGATGTTTCCAAATTGATCGGTCCCGGCCAGAAGCGCGCGGGCCTTAATCGGCGCCCCCGGTGCACTCCGAAACTTGTTGACCAACGCCGCGATGTCGCCCACGTCCGGCTGAGTCGTCGTGCTTGGCGGAGCGAATGGCATTTCCACGTCGCCCCATCGCGCCGTTCTCTGTTGAAGCGGCGCACTCACGGCTGTACAATTAGCCTCATTTCCCGCGCAACTCGATCCGACGTTCTCGACTTCATAGATCGAACTCGGCACAATGGCCGACCCGGTTACACGCACCAATATCGTACTCCAATCGCGATAATGGGGCGTGCATTGAAGAACGGAGGCGTAGAAGGTGGCCGCGTTGCTGCTGGACTCGACATATTGGACCGGGGGCCCCACCCATCGCACTTCACCTTCCAGGCTGGTGAACGGTGCCGAAGGTCCGCCCGTGTACGGAGGCTCCACGTGATGAAGCGATGTCAGCCGGACTCGGACGGCCGTCTCCTCTCCCGGAGTTTTGGAAGGGAATATGAAAAACGAAATAAACCGATTGTATTGAAACGGTGACGGATCCCCCTCGGGAGAAGGCGGTGGTTGCACCGCGCACTCGTCGGGAATGCCATCCGCATCCACGTCGACCGACCCCCCGCCGCTGATGTCGCATCCATCGGGCACGCCGTTGGCGTTGCAGTCGGCGCAGGCGGCCGCTCCGTTGCAGGCAGCAATGTCGCAAGAGTCCAGCGCCCCATTGGAATTGCAGTCGCCGCACCCGGGGTCGCCGGCGCATGCCGTCAAATCGCAGTTGTCCGGCAGCATGTTGAAGTTGCAGTCACCCGTCCCGGGCATGAAGTCAAAGCCCGTCGGGGAGCTCAGCCCGGTGTCGTCGCCGAGCACGTAAGATTGCAAATACTGTCCGTTGGCGATATCGAACTCCATGATCCGCGCAGCGGTGACGTGAAGCGGCGCGGTCAGTTCCATCACATCCGCGTCAGTGTCATGATCGTGGTCGTGGTTGTCCCCCCACTGAGCCGGTGGCAGGTCGCGCGACGAAAAGACGTTTCCGTTGGGCCCGATCCGCAAGCCCCAGGGCCCATCCAGATAGAGCGCGCTCGCCGTTCCGCCACTATTCCATTTGCCCAGGAATGCCCCGCTGGTGCCATCGTATTGCAGAAGCGCGTCAGTGTTGTAGCTGGCCACCAGCAGGTTTCCATCGGGCTTGAAGACCATGCCTCGGGCTCCGGCAAGACCGCCATTGTTGGCCGCACTTACAAAAACGCGAACAAATGCCCCGCCGACTCCGTTGTATTCCAATACCTGATTACCGCCGCTGGTTACGAATAGATGTCCATTGGGCCCAAAGACAATTCCAAACGGCGCGCTCAGCCCTCCCGATCCAGCCGGCACAAACGCGCCCACCAGAGCCCCCGTGGCGCCGTTGTATTGCAAAACACTGTTGGAATTTCGACTGCTCACAAACAGATTTCCGTTGGGCCCCATGGTGAGCCCGGTCGGGTACGCCAATCCCCCGCTGCCGGCCGGAACAAAATCACCCACGTGAGCGC
>JBKJYI010000424.1:0-5969 GCA_046715855.1 Phycisphaerae bacterium | reverse complement strand
GCTATACGCGATCCATCGAGAAGAACGGGCACGTCCATATGGCCTTCGCCCGCATGGGGTCCACCCCGGCCGACTATGACCGATTCGCGTGCACCCTGGTTCACGAGGGCACGCACGCGTTCCTGCATCGCGTCTACGGCTGCAGTCTGTTGCCGCATTGGATCAACGAAGGCTACGCGGAGCTGACCGCGGAACGAGTCCTGGGCGATCGCTGCCCCGCCGGCGAGAACGCCGCCCTCCTGGCGAAACAATATGCTCGATTCAATTGGCCCGTCGGACCGCTTCTGAATCAGGTATCGACGATCGAAACACACGAATACCCGTTAGCGCACAGTATCGTCTGGTACCTTGATAGCCAAAGCCCCCAGGCCTTTTCTAATTTGATCCGCGATCTCAAAAAGGGTTCCGGAATGTCCCAGGCTCTGGCGGCAAATTTCGAGGGGTTAACTTTTGAGCGTCTTGAAGAGAATTGGAAACATTGGGTTCGCGAATTTGCCAAAGTGAGCGAGGAAAAAACGGATTGAGCCGCCCCACGCTTTGCCGATCAAACCAACCGCCGCCAGGCTATGAGCTTCGATGACCAAACGCCAACGCAAACGACTGATGGACCTTTTCCGCATCAGCATTTGCGTGGCCGCTCTTTGGTTTGTGGTGCGTGGCGTGACGCTTCGCGATCGCATCGTTTTGCGAGACGGCCAGCGTGTCGAAGGCATCGTTCTGAGCGATCGCGATCCTGTGCAGATCAAATTTCCTGGCGGCGAGATTCGCACGATAGCCACTGAGCAAATCGCTGCCGACGCGAACGGCGTCGTGCAAATCACATACGGACTTCTCAGCGCCTGGCGGCGAAGCAACAAGGCCCTGCTCATTCTCGCCGTGATCATTTATTTCCCGCTGGTCATTCCGCTCGCCCAGCGATTTCGCATTCTCCTGCGCGTCCAGGGCATCGACCTGACCTTTCGCGAGGCCGTGCGGCTGACGTTCGCGGGCAATTTCCTGAACTTTACGACTCCGCTGGGATCGAATGCCGGAGACGTATTCAAAGCATACTTCGCGGCCTTGCACACGCCGAGAAAGACGGAAGCGGTAACCACCGTGGTGCTCGACCGCATGATTGGCCTGGGAACGCTGGTTGTCGTGGCCGCCGCGATCACGGCATTCGCCCCCGCTGGAAGCCGTCTGGTCGAGCTTCGGCCCTACATGTTGGTTTTTCTGGCCATTGGAATAGTCGCCGGCGCCTTGTATTTCTCCCCATTGGCTCGGCGTGTGACTCTGCCGGATCGACTTCGCAATATGGCGGCGCTTCAGCAGCTCGCTCGCGTCGATCAGGCTGTGCGCGTGCTGGCGAGGCATGGTTGGACTCTTGCCGCATCGGTGGTGTTGACGGTTGCGCTCCAGTTGCTGGCCCTGAGTTCCTCTTTCGTTGCGGCGATCGCATTATCGATGACAGCGTCGATAGCGCTGGTTCCCGAGTTTTTCGCCTACTTTTACGCCGGCGCCATCATTCAGGCCCTGCCCGGGCCGCCGCAAGGGCTGGGCACGGTGGAACTTGCGTACCGCCACTTCTTCGCCCCGTACGGCAGTCCGTCGCAAATTATTTGCCTCGCGTTTGCGATACGTCTGATCGCGCTGGTCTGTTCTCTTCCAGGTTTGTTCGTTGCCCTCACCGGCTCCTATAGGCCCAAGGGCTCCCTCGAAGACGCAACTACGCCGTCCGCTAACTCTCTGGCCGAACCAGGAATTCCACCAAGTCGCGACCTTATCGGTTCATCAAAAACCACTTAACGCTTGCGCCTACGACTTCCGAAAGAAAAGAATCGGTTCGCGCATCAAGCATACTTGTTTTCCGGGACGGCAGGGACACGCGGATGTTCAACATCACTTCGACCAATCAACCGCGCCCCGGCCACGCCACTCTCGCCGAACGCCGTAAAGGAGGCCGTCGAAATCTTCACGAACCCTGCCAGGCGACGCTCATGGGCAACGGCCGCCACGACGATTGGCAATGTTCCGGCGTGATGCTCAACGCCGGACCCGGCGGTTTCGCCTGCCGAATTCACAACGCCGACGCCAAGCGGCTCACCGCAGGTCGAATTGTCCGGGCTGTATTTCGCCTGGAAGCCAATCAAGAGCCATTCGACTTTCACGCTCGCATCACCAACGCGACGCAGGCCGGAACGCCGGGGTTCACCATCATCGGGATGGAGTTTCTCATCGACGCCGATCGAAAACTGGAAAGCAAGCGGCTCAAGCACGCGCTGGCCGCTGCCAACGGGGAAGTTGAGTAAACCATGAGTCGAACCCACGCCCTCGATCGGTCAAGTCAGGAGGAAGTCTTCGCAGACGCCATTCGCGAAGGCCGTCAACTCGTCCTCACGTACAATTTGCCCGACGGCTGGCGCCGACAAAAGGCCGTATTTGTTTCCGGATCGCCACATACGCGTGAAGCCGTGGTCCAGGCGATTCTGCCCGAAGCAAATTCAGTGGCATCCCTGCCTACGCCAGGGCTCATCGTGGGAGGATCGTTTCGACTCGGCCACAAGAAGTGCCTGTTCAGTGCGGCGGTGCGGTCTTGCGGACCATGCGGGAAAACAGTGCCCATTTCACTGACCTGGCCGGACCATTTATCTCAGCTGCAGCGGCGTGCGTATGAGCGAACCGCACCACCGCGAGGCACGGTGGTCGCGGTGCGATTCTGGATCGACGCCGGTGATCATCAATCGCCGGACGCTCGCGAATTGCGGCATGGGCAATTGGAGGACATTTCGGCGGGAGGCATGCGGCTTAAGGTGGCCCACACCGTAAGCGTGGAGTTGGAGCGGACCTACAAGGCGGTATTCACTCCGCGTGCTGGAAAGCCAGTGCTGATTCTTGATTCCATTCTTCGCCACCGCGAAGCAGCGGAAGCCGGCCGTGCCTCCCTGGGTTTTCAATTCGTGGGGCTCGAAACAAGCACTGAGGGACTTCGAACGCTCGCCCGCCTGGCACGACTGGTGAGCCCATTCCAGCGTTCGCAAATGCGACGCTCCAGTTAGCAGGCCGGCACGACAAGTTTGGGTGCCATGGCCAAGCGAAGCGCCGCCATGGGGCTCGCATCCCGTCATTCCGTTCGGCATACATGCCGGCGCCCGATAAGGCTGGGCTTGGGCATGGCACCCAAGGCCGTTAATTTGCTTAACGGCATAGCACCCTTTCACCAGCCAGTTTTTGTGTGAAAATCGTCGGCCACCCGCCTTTTTAGCGCGGCCGGTCCCACGTGCGGACAACCTTCCAGATAATTCGCTGGGCCCACACGCCGAAATGAGCGAACACCGATCTGCGCGCTCGCATCTGAATTCGCTCCGCGCGGACCCACTCCAGGTCGGCCTTGTCCGCCAGCGCCAGTCGACGGCCAAGAGCTTCGATTCGGTCGGCCCCACCGCGCATCGCTGCCCTCCTTACCTGGCTCGATGTTGGCTGCGGCGGCGGGTCAACAAGTCGACTGAGCGCATCACCGCGCCAAGTTTCCATGGCCGCCTCGGCGAGCGTCAGTTGTTCGGTCGCGAGGCGGAAACTTTTCTTGGCCCGCCAGGCGCGTTGGCACTTATTTTCAAAGCGGCTCGATTGGCGTGGCTCTTGGGCGAGAGCACGGACTGAGCGGACCAGCGCGCCTGCCGCTTGTCTCCAGTCCCGGCGGGCGGCGAGCCATTGGATCAGGGCCTGAATGCATTGCTCTTCGTGCGCCGCGCGACGCGCAGCTTTCATCGATTTGGCCATGAAAAAACTGCCGACCAGTGCACCCAGCAGCAGTGAAGTAACCAGCAGGCCAACCAGTTCGACCGTCGTCGGCATCGCCTCTCCTGTGCACCTCCGATGTGCTGATTCTCCTTGTTTTACTGTACCAAATTCGCTTTGATTTGGATATGCGGCGATGTTGCAAACCGTGCAAACTCCGCCATCGCAGACCGGCAAAGTCGCACTCCAGCACACGGTCCGATATACATATCCGCTGGCGCAGGCGGGTCGTTGATGGAGAAGTCCGAAAATGAAACGACATATGGGGATTTTTGTTTTTTTTGGGAGCTCACCGTTTCTGTGGGCTGATGGCGGCGGCGATCGCATGACCGGGCGGGCCTTTGTCTCGCGTTCGCCGGTAATCGCTCGGGCCGGCGTTGCGGCCACCAGCCACCCGCTGGCCACGCAAATTGCAATCGACGTGCTGCAGCAAGGCGGCAGCGCGGTGGACGCTGCGATCGCGGCCAATGCCGCGCTGGGATTGATGGAGCCGACGGGTTCTGGTGTCGGGGGCGATCTGTTTGCGATTGTATGGGACGCGAAAACACAAAAGTTATACGGCCTGAATGCCAGCGGGCGAAGCCCCTTCTCCCTCACGCTTGAATACTTGCAGCAGCGCACACCGGGGGGAATTCCGCCGCGCGGTCCGCTGCCGGTCACGGTGCCTGGATGCGTGGATGGCTGGTTTGCGTTGCACAAACGATTCGGGACGTTGCCCATGGCGAGGGTGCTGGGTCCCGCGATTCAATACGCAAAAGAGGGGTTTCCTGTCACGGAGTTAGTGGCGCACTACTGGGCGCGCGGGTCGTCGATGCTGAAGGATCAGCCGGGATTTGCGGATGTCTTCATTCCGGAAGGTAAAGTGCCGCGCCACGGAGACATTTTTCGCAATCCGTGGCTTGCTCATACGTACGAGC
The DNA here is from genome assembly GCA_046715855.1 of Phycisphaerae bacterium. Lineage (GTDB taxonomy): Bacteria > Planctomycetota > Phycisphaerae > UBA1845 > UBA1845 > CAZAMB01. Next base: position 1,278 of record JBKJYI010000424.1, on the reverse strand, counting down.
GACTCGCAACGAGTGGCCGCGATGCGTTCTACCGGGGTGAGGTGAGCGCCGCTGTTGCGGCATTCTGTCAGCGCGTCGGGTGCTTTCTCACCGAGAAGGATTTCGCCGATCACACCTCCACGTGGGTTGATCCCGTCTCGACGAATTACCGCGGGTACGACGTCTGGGAGCTCCCGCCCAACACGCAGGGCATCGCGGTTTTGCAGATGCTCAACATCCTTGAGCCGTTTGATTTGCATTCGATGGGCCATAACACTTCGGACTATCTCCACCACCTCATCGAGGCGAAGAAAATTGTCTTTGAAGATCGCGCCCTCTTTTATGCCGATCCGACTTTCTCGAACTTGCCCACGGAAGCCTTGATCTCCAAGCCCTACGCGGACGAGCGCCGCAAGCTACTCAACAAAAAAGCGGCCTCGCGCGGCCTGAAAGTCGGCGACCCGAAGCTCGCCACCGGCGATACGATTTATCTCACCGTCGCGGACAAGGACCGCAACATGGTCTCGCTGATCCAAAGCAACTACCGGGGCTTCGGTTCGGGCCTCACTCCAGAGGGGCTGGGATTTGTGCTGCAGGACCGGGGCGAGCTTTTCTCGCTCGACGATAGCCACCCAAACGTCTACGCGCCGCATAAACGGCCTTTCCACACCATCATTCCAGGCTTCGTCACCAAAGCCGGCAAGCCGTGGCTGAGCTTCGGCGTCATGGGCGGCGACATGCAGCCACAGGGGCACGTACAGGTGCTCTGCAACATGATCGACTTCGAAATGAACGTGCAAGAGGCCGGCGACGCGGCAAGGTTCCACCACCAGGGGTCGACGGAGCCTACAGACGATAAAACCCATCAAGCGAGTGGCGGCTGGGTCGCAGTCGAGTCGGGCGTGTCAACGGAAGTGCAACGTTCGCTTGCGCAGATGGGACACGACGTGCGCTTCGAATCAGACGGCTTCGGCGGCTATCAGGCCATTCACTACGACGCGCAGCGCGATCTCTATATTGCAGGCTCAGACTTTCGAAAGGACGGCTGCGCTGCAGGGTATTGAACAAAATTCCTGAAGCGAAATCTTCTCGGATCAATGGGTTGAGATCGCGCTTACTGGTCGAATAGACTTCCAGTTCCGGTGCCCGTGCCGTCACCAGTGTCGAGGAAGTTCGACGGATCCAACAGACTCAAGAACGTGGTTTCGAGGCCCCCCACCACCGCCGATTTTATCTTGCTATCGCAACTGGTGAACGTCGAACCGCCGGCAAGGGCGGCCACGAAGGTGAGGAATGCTC
>JBKJYI010000423.1:0-5196 GCA_046715855.1 Phycisphaerae bacterium | reverse complement strand
GTCTGGTGGGCTGGGATTTGTGTATTAGAGAGAGGCTGTGGCGGCTGGTCGGGCGGCCTCGAAGGGCGTCTCCTTCGGACGGGTCGATGTGGATGCGCTCCTGGCGGAGGACGCCGTTCGCCATGCCACGCCGGGTGTTCCGAAACGTGTTGGACTCACGCGAGCGGTTCCGGGGGGGCGGATTACTTCCGTAACGGCGGGGACGTGGGTGGATCTGGCGGATGGGTCAGCAGTCTGGCTGCTACGACTGGAAGCTGCGGACGCAAAAGCGATCCGTCTTCACTTCTCGCAATTCGACCTGGAAGCGGGGGCCGAGGTTCGGCTTGTGGGAGTGCTCGAGGGCGTTGACGCCTATCGCGGTAAAGGGCCAAACGGTGACGCGGCGTTCTGGGCCGCAGCGACGCCGGGCGATGTTACCTACATCGAATATTTTCATCCGCGCGGCAAACGCGATGTGCACCTGGAGATCGACGTCTTATCGCATTTCTACAAAGACCCGGGATTCCTTCCCCCTCAACAACAGCCAAACGTTCCCGAGGATCCGGAAGGGCTGCTGGCGTGCCAGCAAAGTGTGACGTGCCATGAGGTTGACCAGGCGAGTCGCGATGCGGTGGGGTTGATGATCTTCGATGGGGGCTTTCTTTGCTCGGGCGCGCTGCTTAACGATCTGGATGCCAATACATTTGCCGGATACTTTCTCACTGCGAATCACTGCATCAGCACGCAATCGTCCGCGAACAGTCTCACGGTTTATTGGTTCTACCAGCCCGCCAGCTGTGGCGGGCCCGCGCCTCCGTTGAGCCTTCGACCCAAATCGATCGGGGCGAAGCTGCTGGCGAATTCGAGCCTGAGTGATTTTTCTTTTTTGCGCCTTAACAACGATCCCGAAGACGGTCAGGGATTTGCGGCATGGACAACGACGATTCCAGCAAGCAGTGGCGCCGCCGTTAAAGGCATCCATCATCCGGGTGGATCGTGGAAGCGATTCAGCTCCGGGTTGACTACCTCGTCGTCTCCGATCTGCGGGGGTCTGCCCACCACACGTTTTGTTTACAATGATTGGAGCGTGGGCATTACCGAGGGCGGATCGAGCGGATCGCCTCTGTTTAATTCCAATTGGGAGGTGGTGGGTCAGCTTTACGGGGTATGCTGCTCGTTCACTTGCAGCTCGGTGGATTATTGCGACCGGCCGCAGGACTTCAATAACGTCTACGGGCGCTTCAGCCAGTCATACACTTCGTTTTCGTCTTACCTGAACGCGATCATTCCCGATGACGCATACGAGAGCAACGATTCGATCGCGGAAGCCCCCGGGTTGGGTGAAGGGACCCACGCGCTGAGGCTGGTGGACTACGATGATTATTTCAAGGTCGTTTTCGACAGCGATGCGGACGTAACTTTTTTGGCGACCTTTTCCACGACCTCCATGGATCTCGATTTGTATTTGCTCAATGAGGTGGGCGCGGTGGTTGCGTCCTCCGCGGGTGCGACGAGTACGGAAACGGTCGTGGCGACGGTCCCGGCGGGAATTTATTTCATTCGCGCGGCCAAGGACAATGGCTGGGGCGGCGATTACACGCTGGATTTTAGCGCATTCCTCGCCAACTGCCCGCCGCCGGAGGATGCCAGTGCGGAAACAGGCGGCCTGGCGAAGAATCGTTTTATCTCTTTTGCCCCGGGCAATCCCGGCGCGCAGACAGCAATCCGGGTGACGATGGTTTCGCTGCAACGTCCCGATCCTCCCAACCAAGCGTCGCAGCCGCCGGATTTTTCGTCGTTCGAAGGGCAATCACGATGGGTCGGTCCGCCGCAGGACTACACGGATTCAGGCAACCCCGAAGTCACCTTTAAGGCCGCATCGCTGCAGTGCGATCCGCACTTCATGGACTGGGGCGCCGAAGGTTTGATTCATATTTTCGGCGCGGAAATTCTGCCCAGTTCGGAATACGACGTGGCGGTGATTTTGCCGGACTGCGACACGGCCAACGAGTCCAACTTTTCCGCAGGGTTGACGGTGCGGACCGGGATTTGGGGCGACGTTGTGGAACCGCTTCAGCAGCCGGCGCCGGCGACGCGCTCCCAGCCGGACTTCGGCGATATTGGCGGGCTGGTGGATAAGTTCAGGGCGGGACCGACAGCCCCCAGCGTGCAAAGGGCCAAGTTGCAGCCTGATGTCCCTGATCCGGCGAGCCTGATTAATTTTTCGGATATCGCGGTTTGCGTGGACTCCTTCCGGGGCGCGGCCTATCCGTTTTCCGGGCCAACACCCTGTCCGTGAGCGGGATCATGGTTTTCGCATGACAATGAGTGTTTCGCGCGGGGCGAGGTGGCCCGCCGATCCGAACTTGCGGCGGACCGGGTTGAGTTCGCGGGCGACGCGCAGAGCTTCGAGAGCCAAGCCGGAGTGCTGGGCCATATCCGCAATGATTAAGTCCGCAGGAACATAGACATCCTTCAAACGCACGCCACCGACGATCAGCCACGCCGGGCTATTTGCAGTCAGCACGCGGTAGGCGCTCTTCAGCACGGCGCGCATGTCGATGAAATAATCGAGCACCGCCTGTGCCGGTTGGCGATGCCCCATTGCGATGAGAGTGTCTCGGGCTTCGGCGGCGGCCGGGTGAAGCGGGACGGCGGACTGAGTTCCGGCCCGGCGAGACGGACTCGCCCGGACCTGGAGAGTGCGGGCGGGCGATGGGCCATACCAGTGGCGATAGACGGTTTCGATGGGGTCGTTGGTCTCCAAATAATCATATCGCGAAAGATATGGCGGCGATGTGATCATCGCGCCTATGGAATCGTCCTCCATATCATCGAGTTCGCGGGCATCTCCAAGCCGAGCTTCGCCGAGCAAAGGCATCGGGTGTTGCAGGTCCTCGCACATCATGTCGGCCACAGCGGTCAACGATTTTGCGATCGCAGGTGCGGAGCGATTGAGGGCGCCAGCGCCGGTATGGCGGCGAGCGTGAGCGATCATCAGAGCGGAACGATGCAAGGGCAATTCGAGGCGGTCGGCCATGGCTTCCCAAGTCAGCGATTCATCAAACACGGGCAGGTCCGTCCAACTTTGTTCGAATTTTGATGCCGCCAAGAATACCAGCGCGGGGATGGCTTCAACGCCGATGGCCGGGCGGCGCTGTCTGGCGCTTTCCGTGATGGTAGTTCCCGATCCGGAAAATGGATCGAGCAGAGGCCCATTGCCAAGGTGTTTGCCTTCTTCGGCAAGGAAAAGGCGAACCAGGCCCGGCGAAAATCCCTGCCGATAGGGCAGCCAGCGATGGAATGGTTCGCGGGTGTTCCCCCGGGCGGTGACCAGCGTTGCGAGTCTCGGCTCGGCGGCAAGGCGGTCGCGCCATCGGCGTTCCAGCCCCACGCGGTGAAGCGTTGGCTCCTGGGTAGATTCGAATCGCTGGGTCCGGTTGCTGCGTCCCATGGCGCCATCGTCTCCGGAAGCGACCGCAAATCAACTGATACCGAATCAACAATCGAAATTCCTTAGCCCGAAGAAATTATGCGGAGAGCCAAAACGGCCTCATAATAAGGGGTCGCAAAGTTCGCTCGTGTTTGACCGATAATTCATTCGAAGCTTGATCAGACTGTGGTGGAAATCCATTGAACGCGAGTCGTTCCAAAAAGCCGTTGATGGTCGTGGCACTGGGCGGCAACGCCATTTCCCGGGAAAACCAGGAAGGCAGCGTCGATCAGCAATTCGAGAATTCGCGGCACACGGCCGTCGCCCTGGCCGACCTGGTCGAGCAAGGCTACGGGCTTGTGGTGACGCATGGCAACGGGCCACAGATTGGAAACTTCCTGCTGCGCAACGAGGCGGCAGCAGGGGCGATCTATCCGCTTCCGATGGAAGTGGCGGTGGCCCACGTGCAGGGTGGCATGGGTTTCATGATCGCCCAGACGCTGACCAACGAGCTGGTGCGGCGCGATATCGATCGCGTGATGACGGCGATTGTCACCAACGTGTGGGTGGACGCGGACGACCCGTCGTTTCGCAACCCAACCAAGCCGATCGGGCGGGTGATGGCCAAAGCGGATGCGGAACGCTATCTGCGCGACGAGGGTTGGAACATCAAGGAGACTTCGCCGGGGAAATTTCGCCGGGTGGTGGCTTCGCCGATGCCCAAACACATCATGGAGATTAAGACCATTCGCCGGGCGGTGCATGCCGGAGATTTGCTGGTGGTGTGCGGAGGCGGAGGAATTCCGGTGGTGCAGGATGCATACGGGCAACTTCGCGGCGTGAAGGCGGTGATCGACAAGGATCTGGCTTCGGCGCTGCTGGCCGTCGAGCTGGATGCATCATTGCTGATGATTCTGACGGCGGTGGATTACGTGAGCATAGATTTCGGAAAACCGTCTGAACGGCAGATTAAAAGCATGACGGCGGACGAGGCGGCCAAGTGGCTGGCGGAAGGCCAATTCCCAGCGGGATCCATGGGGCCAAAGGTTCAGGCGGCGATTCAGTTTCTTCGCGCCTCGCGGGCTGACAGTCCGCAAGTGATCATTGGGCCGCTGGAGCCGGCCACCGACGCGGTGGCGGAAAGAATTGGGACGCGGATCACGAAATAGAAAAAGTCGCGCCAAGCGACTTCCATCGGATAAAAATGGTTAAATTACTTCGTCCCACTTCACGTGCCACGCTGTGGCACTTTGAGGTTCTTGCTTCGTTAAGTTCGGCGGGGGGTTCGGGCGATCGATCACGAGGATACGATCGCCCTCACACACCCACCCTTCCCCCTCAGGAAAGCGTTCCAACAATTGAGCAGCCACAGGACGCCGGCCTTAGTCTGCTCGTGGTGGGCCTGACGGGTCTTGCGCCTCAGCGGAGAAGCGCGAGAGCCGAGAAATAGGCGCGGCGGTACCCGCAAGGCCGAGAACGATTTCGAACTACTTTGGAGTCACCCCATTGCCATCCTGCGGACTGTTTGCGGCGAATCGCCGGTCCGTTTTACCCTGGCGGGGAGATGTTGAACTTCGCGGGCGTCCCATGAACTCTACTCAACCGCGATGTATGATTATTCACCATCTATCTGCCCAGTCAAGAAAACCGGGGGTTTTCCTAGGGATGGCGCATTTTCGATCGACAGATCCAGGTGATTTCCGCCCGCGCTATTGCCCAGTGCGAACGTCGGGGCGGGAGATTTCGATCTTGCCTGTTTCGAGATTGTAAAAGATGCGCTCGGC